>JAKAIH010000008.1 GCA_021825225.1 Pseudomonadota bacterium | reverse complement strand
GCGCCAGCGTCGCGCGCACTTCGTCCGGCACCGTGCCCAGGTCTTCGCCGATCACCATGCAGCGGTTGCGGTGGCTCTCCAGCGCGACGATGCCCAGCAGATCCTCGAACGGGTAGCGCACATAACCGCCGTCGCGCGGCTCGCCGCCCTGCGGCACCCAGTAAAGCCGCGCCAGCGCCATTACATGATCGATGCGCAAGGCCCCCGCATGGCGCATGTTGGCGCGCAGCGTGGCGACGAAGGGCGCGTAGGCCGCCGCGCGCAGGCGCTCGGGCGCAAGCGGCGGCAGCCCCCAGTCCTGGCCGCGCAGGTTGAAATCGTCCGGCGGCGCGCCCACGCTCGCCGCGATCGCATACAGATCCTGGTTGGCCCAGGCCTCGGCGCCGCCACGGTCCACCGACACCGCGAGGTCCTGGTACAAGCCCACGCCCAGACCCAGCTCCGCGGCGCGCCGGCCGACAGCCGCAAGCTGCAGCTCGGCCTGCCATTGCAGGTATTCGTAGAACTCGACGCGTTCGGCGTGTGCTGCGGCAAAGCGTGCGACCTCGGGCGCGGCGGGGTCGCGGTAGGCCTCGGGCCAGGCGGGCCAGCCCCAGACCTGCGCGTCCCTGGCGTGAAAATGCTCCTGCAGCGCCTCGAACAGGCAATGGCGCCTGAGCGCGGGGCCGCGCTCGGCCTGGTGGGCGCGGAAGGCCTGTGCGCGCGGCGTGCCGCGCCCGAGGTGGTGCTGGCAAAAATGCGCGTAGCAGAGTTCGAGCAGCGGCAGCTTGGCCGCGGCGACGCCGGCGTAGTCCACCAGCTCGGCGTCGCGCAGCACCTGCAGCCGCGACTGAAACCCGGGTGTGCGCACCCGAGCCCGCGCCTCCCCGCACTCGCCGAATTCGGGTACCGCCTCGACGTCCAGGTAAAGCACGTTGACGAAGCAGCGCGACGAAGGGCTGTAGGGGCTCGAGTGCTCCGGATTGTGCGGGTACAGCGCGTGCAGCGGATTGACTCCGACGATGCCCGCGCCGCGCGCGCCCCATTGCGCAAGCAGCGCCGCCAGATCGGTGAAATCGCCCATGCCCCAGTTGCGCTCGGAGCGCACCGCGTAGAGCTGCACCGCCGCGCCCCAGACACGGCGGTCGTTCTCGACGGCCGGCGGGCGGTAGCAGCGTTCCGGGACGACGACGAAGCTCGTTTCGCCCAACACGGCGCCGTCGCGCAGGAGCGCGAGCCGGTGGTAGCCGCGCGGCACGACGGCGCGCAGCAACACCTCGGTGCCGTTCGCGCCAGCGCCGCCGAACACGCCCTCATGGCAAGCGCCGCTCTCCTCGGTCAGGCGCCAGGCGAGCGGCCCGTTCGCGCCTGCGGCGGCGGGATTCAGGCGCAGGCTCCACGGCGCCGCGTCTTCGCGCACCACGATCACGGCGGGAAGCGCGCCTTGCATGCGCTCGAATTCTGCTGTCCTGATCGCGGCCTCGACTTCCTGCGCCGTGTGCGCGTGCACGCCCAGCGCGCCGAGCAAAGCGCGGTAGCTGGCATCGGACAGCGCGTGGCGCTGGCCCCAGATGTCGTAATAATCGGGAGTGATGGCGTGCATGGCGCCGAGGCGTTCGAGCTGCTCGCGCTGGTTCATGCCGCCTCCGATGCAGAGGCGCTCAGCTGCCGCAGCAGCGCGAGCGAGCGGCCCTTGAGATCGTACTGGGCGCCGGCGTCGAATATGCCGTCGACCGCCAGGCCATCCTCGAACGCGGTGTCGAGCTGTGCGCGCCAGCGGCTGCCGGCGTAATCGGGCAGCTTGAACGGAATCGCCTCGTGATGCGCGTTGAACAGCAGCAGGAAGTTCTGGTCGCGCACCGGCCGCCCGCGCTCGTCGGTCTCGGTGAGCGCCTCGCCGGCGAGGTACACCCCGAGGCAGCGCGCGAAGTGCTGATTCCATTCGTCGTCGCTCATTTCGCCGCCCTCCGGCCGCAGCCAGACGATGTCCTTGCTCTCCAGGCCGCGCACCGGGTGCCCCTTGTAGAAATCGCGCCGCCGGAACAAGGGGTGCGCGCGGCGTATCGCGATAATGCGCTGCGTGAACGCCAGCAGCTTGCGCTTTTCCTCATCGAGCCGCCAGTCGATCCACGACACCTCGTTGTCCTGGCAATAGGCATTGTTGTTGCCGCGCTGGCTGCGGCCGGTCTCGTCGCCGGCGAGCAGCATCGGCACACCCTGCGACAGCAGCAGCGTTGCGAGCAGGTTGCGCTGCAGCCGCGCGCGCAGCGCGCGCACTGCAGGGTCGCCGGTAGGCCCCTCCACGCCGCAGTTCCAGGACAGATTGTTATCGTGGCCGTCGCGGTTGCCTTCCTGGTTCGCCTCGTTGTGTTTGTGGTTGTAGGAGACCAGGTCGGCGAGCGTGAAGCCGTCGTGCGCGCTGACGAAGTTGATGCTGGCGTGCGGGCGCCGGCCGCTGCGCCGGTACAGGTCGCTCGAGCCGGTGAGGCGCTGGGCGAATTCGCCGATGAGTCCGCCGTCGCCTTTCCAGTAGGCGCGCATGGTGTCGCGGTACTTGTCGTTCCACTCCGACCAGCCGATCGGGAAGTTGCCGACCTGGTATCCGCCCTCGCCCAGATCCCAGGGCTCGGCGATGAGCTTCACCTCGCTCAGCACCGGATCCTGGCGCAGGATGTCGAAAAACGCGCCGAGGCGGTCGACCTCGTGCAGCTCGCGCGCCAGCGCCGAGGCGAGATCGAAGCGGAATCCGTCCACGTGCATCTCGGTGACCCAGTAGCGCAGCGAATCCATAATCATCTGCAGCACGCGCGGATGCACCATGTTGAGCGTGTTGCCGCAACCGGTGTAGTCGGCATACCGGCGCCTGTCCTGCGGCATGAGACGGTAGAAGCTGGCGTTGTCGACGCCGCGAAACGACAGCGTCGGCCCGAGCTGGCCGCCTTCGGCGGTGTGGTTGTAGACCACGTCGAGTATGACTTCCAGGCCTGCCGAGTGCAGCGTCTTCACCATGGTCTTGAATTCGGCCACCTTGCCCGAGGCGGAATAGTGCGCCTCGGGCGCGAAATAGCCGATGGTGTTGTAGCCCCAGTAATTGCTCAGGCCGCGCTCGACCAGGTAGCGGTCGTCGACGAAGGCATGCACCGGCATGAGCTCGACGGTCGTGACGCCCAGACGCTTGAGATACTCGATCGCGGGAGCGCTGGAGAGCCCGGCGTATTTTCCGCGCATCGCCGGCGGCACCTCCGGATGGCGCATGGTAAAGCCGCGCACATGCGCCTCGTAGATGATCATGTCGTTCCATGGGACGCGCGGCCTGCGGTCCTCGCCCCAGGTGAACGCCGGGTCGATCACCTTGCACTTGGGCATGCCGTGCGCGCTGTCGCGCCGATCGAACGACAGGTCTGCGCGCTCGCTGCCCACGGTGTAGCCGAACAGCGCATCGCTCCAGCGCACCGGGCCGTCGATATGCCGCGCATAGGGATCGAGCAGCAGCTTGTTCGGATTGAAGCGATGCCCTTCCTCGGGTTGGTACGGGCCGTGCACGCGATAGCCGTAGAGCATGCCCGGGCGCGCCTCGGGCAGATAGCAATGCCAGATCAGATCGGTCTGCTCGCGCAACTCGACGCGCTGCAGTTCGCGCCGGCCCTCGTCGTCGAAAATGCACAGTTCGACCTTGTGCGCGTGCTCGGAAAACAAGGCGAAGTTCACGCCCTCGCCGTCCCAGGTCGCCCCGCGCGGATGGGGGCGGCCCGGCCAGACAGCGCTAATCGGATTCATGCTCGATGCCTTCTGCAGAGTATGCCGGCGCATGCAGCGCACGGCGGGCCAAGCGCGCCGCTGCCGCAGCGGTCTAACGCGATTATAGGGTAGTTGGGGACAGCGCCTAGCTGCGGTCGTTCTTGCCCTGCCGCGGCCACCAGCGATCGATGACTTCCGCGGCAGCGTCCTTTCCGCCCAGGCCGAAAGCGAGCGCGAGAGCGAACACGACCCCGGCCAGAATGATGAGGAAGCTCTGCCTGACGATGTCCCCGCCGACGTTGACCTGATCCAGCGCAATCAGCACGACGAAGGTCATGATCGCGTATTGCGCCAGCTTGCCCAGCACCTCGGCGTCCTGGAGATTGACGTTCTTGCAGTAGGTGATGACCGCGTTGCCGACGAAGCGCGCGAAATACGCGCCGAAGGCCAGGATCAGCAGCGCCACGATGACCTTGGGCACGAACAAGACGATGTCGCCCAGCAGCCCGGTGATATAGGTGAGGCCCAGGCTGTTGAAACCGATGATCAGCGCAGTCAGGATCACCAGCCAGTAGACGAGCAGCCCGAGAATGCTGGTGGTATCGGTCTGGATCCCTCCCTGGTGCAGAAACCCGTCCATGCCGGCGCGTTCGGTAAGGACGTTGAAGTTGATGGCGCGCAGGCCGCGGACGATTGCGAACATCGCGACCTTGGCGAGCAGCCAGCCCGCGAGCAGCACGCCGATGGCCAGCGCGAGCTTCGGCAGGAACCCTCCGATCTGCACCAGGAACGCGCGCAAGGGTTCGAGCATGATGTCGACTTTTTCCATATCAACCTCCTCGTGACTGCGTCGGATTATTCGTTCCGGAATCCGTGGCGAGCGCGCACAATGCAAGCACGCCCTGCAGCGGAACATTGATCCAGGCCGGGCGGTTGCCGAGCTCGTAGCGCAGTTCGTACAGCGCCTTCTCCAGCTCGAACAGCGCGATCAGCCCCTGCACCTGGGCGAAGGAGCCGTACAGGCCGCTGCCGCGCGCGGCCTCGTCGTAGGCGCGCAGGAACATCGCGCGCGTTTCGCGTTCCCAGTTGTGCGCGAGCGGCGCGACGCGCAAGCGCTCGGCATCGCTGTGCGTGTCGCGCAACACGGCGCTCCAGCGCGCGTAGTCGAAAGAGCGCAGCATGCCGGCGACATCGCGCAAGGGCGAGTGCTTGATGCGGCGCTCGGCGAGCGGCCGCGCCGGTTCGCCCTCGAAGTCGATGATGACGAAATCGTTGCTGCTCACCAGCACCTGGCCCAAGTGGTAATCGCCATGATAGCGGGTCTTGAGCAGCGCGCCCGCGGGCGCCTCGCAGGCCTCGATGCGCGCCAGCAGCCGCTGACGCTGCCCAAGCAGCGCATGCGCATTCGCGCGCGCCGGCGCATCGAGCCGGCCCAGCTGCTGCTCGAGCAGCGCGAGCGTCGCGAGCGCATCCTCGCGCGCGCTCTCTTTCCAGGCGGCGAGTTCGTCCGGCTCGATCGGCTCCGGATCGAACGCCGGGTTCCCGGTGCGCTGCGCCAAAGCCCGGTGCAGCTCCGCCGTGCGCGTGCCCAGGGTATGCACCAGCGACAGATAGGCGCCGTGCACGTCCGCGGGGGGCTCGGCCGAAGCGGCGAGCCGGCTCTCGCAGCAGCGCGCGAGGTAGTCCTGCGTGTAGGACCAGCCGTCGCCCTGGTTCGCGACCTGGCCCTGCAGCAGTGCCAGGCTCGTCACCGCGCCGTCTGCGGCGACATACTCGAGCGCGCCCGCCACCGGCGCGCAATGCGCGAAGTGCGCGACCTCGGTGAGGAAGCGCCCCAGTTCGAACTCGGGATTCACGCCGCAGCGCAGCTGGCGATAGCCCTTGAGGAGCAGGCGCTCGCCCAGCGCGACGACGGTATTGCTGCCCTGGAACTTCGGGCGGCTGATCGGCAGTTTCGCCACCGCGCCGCCGGCGAGGCCGGCGAAAGCCGCAGTCGCGGTGAAGCGCAGCCTGCCTTGGGCGCAAGGCACCACGCTCGCGGCGCCTATCGCCTCCACCAGCGCACGGCAGAACGCCTCGTCGGCGAATGCATCCGCAAGCACGCCCACCTGCGACTGCTGCCGCACCCGCGCCAGGGTCGATGCCGCGAAAGTGCGCTGCGGATCCTCGTCGCCGTCCTCCCAGGCAAGCGCCAGCGGCAGGAAATACCTGCCCGGGTCCGTCGCCGCCTCGAGCTGCAGCAGCGTCATCAGCCAGGACTTCTGGCCCTGCCCCCACAGCACCCAGTCGGAGAGCGCCGCGCGCCTGATCGGTTCGCCCTTGGCCGCGTACCAGCGCTGCGCGGCGATATAGCGCGGCAGCAGCTCGGACTCGAGCTGCGCGCGCAGCTGCTCCGCCATGCGGATGCGCCACGGCACCACGCGGTCGCGGAAGAAACTGGTCCAGCCGTCGAACAGCACCAGCACCGGCCGCTCCTCGGGCGAGACGTGCTCCTCGTGCCAATGCGGGACTTCGACATCGGCGGCGAGCCGGAACCAGTAGAAGCCGCAGGCGGGCAGGGTGAGCAGGTAGAAGCGCTCGCCGATCGGCGGAAACGCGGTGCGGCCCATCATTTCCAGCGGCACCCGGCCGCGGTAGCGTGCCAGGTCGAGCTCCACCGGCTGCGCCGAGCGGCCGAGGTTGGCGACGCACAGGATGGTCTCCTCGCCGTACTCGCGCAGATAGGCGAGGATCTTTCGGTTGCCGGGATTGAGGAAGGTCAAGCGCCCGCGGCCGAAGGCCTTGCTGCTCCTGCGCACCGCCAGCATGCGCCGCATCCAGTTGAGCAGCGACGAGGGTTCGCGCGTCTGCGCCTCGACGTTGACGGCCTCGTAGCCGTAGACCGGGTCCATGATCGGCGGCAGGTAAAGCCGCTGCGGATCGGCGCGCGAGAAACCCGCATTGCGGTCCGGACTCCACTGCATCGGCGTGCGCACGCCGTTGCGGTCGCCGAGGAAAATATTGTCGCCCATGCCGATCTCGTCGCCGTAGTAGATGATCGGCGAGCCCGGCATCGACAGCAGCAGGCTGTTCATGAGCTTGATGCGGTCGCGGTCGTTCTCCATCAGCGGCGCGAGGCGGCGGCGGATGCCGAGGTTGATGCGCGCGCGCGGATCGGCCGCGTACATGCGGTACATGTAGTCGCGTTCCTTGCTCGTCACCATCTCCAGCGTGAGCTCGTCGTGATTGCGCAGGAAGATCGCCCACTGGCAGTTCTCCGGGATCTCCGGCGTCTGCTGCATGATCTCGACCACCGGGTGCCGGTCCTCCTGCGCCATCGCCATGTAGATGCGCGGCATCAGCGGAAAATGGTAGGCCATGTGGCACTCGTCGCCGTCGCCGAAGTACTCGCGCACGTCCTCCGGCCACTGGTTCGCCTCCGCGAGCAGCAGGCGGTTGCGATAGTGCGCATCGACCAGCGCGCGGATCTCGCGGATGACGGCATGCGTCTCGGGCAGGTTCTCGTTGCTGGTGCCTTCGCGCTCGACCAGGTAGGGGATGGCATCGAGCCGGAACCCGTCCACCCCGATGTCGAACCAGAAGCGCATGATGCGGAACACCGTCTTCAGCACCTTCGGATTGTCGAAATTGAGGTCCGGCTGGTGGCTGAAGAAGCGGTGCCAGTAGAACGCCTTGGCCACCGGGTCCCAGGTCCAGTTGGAGGTCTCGGCGTCGGTGAAGATGATGCGCGTCTTGTCGTACTTCCGGTCGCTGTCGCTCCACACGTAGAAATCACGCTTGGAGGAGCCCGGCGGCGCGCGCCGCGCGGCCTGGAACCAGGGATGCTGGTCCGAAGTGTGGTTGATCACCAGCTCGGTGATCACGCGCAGGCCGCGCCGGTGCGCCTCGCGCACCAGCGTGCGCAGGTCGTTGCGCGTGCCGTACTGCGGATGTACGTTATGGTAGTCGGAGACATCGTAGCCGTCGTCCTTCATCGGCGAGGGATAGAACGGCAGCAGCCAGATCGCATTCACGCCGAGGTCGCGCACGTAGTCGAGCTTTTCGATCAGGCCGCGGAAATCGCCGAGGCCATCGTCGTTCGAATCGAAGAACGCCTTGACGTGCAGCTGGTAGATGACCGCGTCCTTGTACCAGTGCGCCTCTTCCTGTACGCCCGCCGCGGCTTCGGCCTGCGGCTGCGCTTCGTCTCGGGGGGGAGTCGCCGGTTTGTCCATGAGACGGTCCGCAGCCTTACAGGAAATAATCGAAATTGCGCTCGCTGCGCACCTTGCGCCGCAGCGCGAACAGCTGCGCCGGCGCGCGTTGCGGATCGAGCTGGACGAAGTTGCGCGGCCCGTTCCATAGATAGCGCGCGCCGGAGAGCAGATCGTGCATCTGGTAGGGGGTGTGCGCTTCGATGCCGAGCGCCGCGAGGTCGAGTTCGACCCAGCCCGACTGGACGTGGTGCGGATCGAGATTGACCACCGTCACCACCAGGTTCTCCCGCGCGGCGGCCGACTTCGCATAGCACAGCAGGCTGTCGTTATCCACCGGGAAAAAGCGCAGCGACGCATCGGACTGCAGCGCGGGGTTGTCGCGGCGCGCGCGATTCAGGCGCGCCATCAGTTCGGACAGGCTGTGCGGCGCGTCCAGCTGCCACTGGCGGATCTGGTATTTCTCGCTGTCGAGGTATTCCTCGCTCCCCGGATCGCGCGCACCCGCCTCGAGCAGCTCGAACGCCGGGCCGTAGATGCCGTAGCTCGCCGCCAGCGTCGCCGCCAGCACCGCGCGCACGATGAACGCAGGGCGGCCGCCGAACTGCAGGTACTCGCTGAGGATGTCCGGGGTGTTCGGCCACAGGTTGGGCCTGAAATATTCGCGTCCCGGCCCCTGGCTCAGCTCGGTGAAATATTCGATGAGTTCATGCTTGGTATTGCGCCAGGCGAAGTAGGTGTAGGACTGGGTGAAACCAAGCTTGGCCAGCCGGTGCATGACCGTGGGCCGCGTAAATGCCTCGGCGAGGAAGATCGCCTCCGGGTACTCGCGCTTCAACTCGGCGATCGCCCATTCCCAGAACGCAAACGGCTTGGTGTGCGGATTGTCCACGCGGAATATGCGCACGCCCTCGCCGGCCCAGAAGCGGATCACGCCCGCGAGTTCCTGCCACAGGGCGCGCCAATCATCGGTTTCGAACTCGAACGGGTAGATGTCCTGGTATTTCTTGGGCGGATTCTCGGCGTACTGCACCGTGCCGTCAGGACGGCGGCGGAACCATTGCGGATGCGCCGCGACGTAGGGGTGATCCGGCGCGCACTGGAACGCGATATCCAGCGCGATTTCGATGCCGTGCGCGCGCGCCCCCGCCATCAGGCGCCTGAAATCCTCCAGCGTCCCCAGCTGCGGATGCAGCGTCTTGTGCCCGCCCTCGGCCGCGCCTATCGCCCAGGGGCTGCCCACGTCACCGGCTTGCGCCGCGAGCGCGTTGTTCGCGCCTTTGCGATTGACGCGCCCGATCGGATGGATGGGCGGGAAGTAGAGCACGTCGAAACCCATGTTCGCGATCCCCGGCAGGCGCGCCTCGCAATCGCGCAGCGTGCCGTGCCGCCCGGGTTCGTTCGCGGCCGAGCGCGGAAACATTTCGTACCACGAGGAGAAGCGTGCGCGTTCACGATCCACGACCAGCGGGTATTCGACCGGGAAGGTGCAGGCGTAGCGCCGGTCCGGATAGCGCCCGGCGACTGCAGCAAGCTCCTCGTCGAGTCCAAGTTCTTTGAGCGCCTGCGCCCCGGTGCCGGCGCGCAGTCGTGCCGCCCAGGCCTTCAGGCGCTGGGCGTCCTCTGCATCCGCGCGCCCGGCCGCGCCCTCGATAAGCCCGGCGCCCAGCAGCGCCGCGACGCGCAGATCGTCGGGCTCGAAGCGGCGCGAGAAGTCGTGGCGCCACGAGAGAAAATGGTCCACCCATGCGCTCACCGTGTAGCGGTAGCCGCCGACGGATTGCGCGACGAAGCTCGCGCGCCAGCGGTCGTTTCCGAGCGGTCTCATCGGTGTTTCCTGCCACGCCGCCTCGCCCTCGCGGCGCCACAGCAGGCGGCAGGCGATGGCATCGTGGCCGTCGGCATAGCAGTCGGCTTCGACCGCCACCTCGTCGCCGACGATGCGCTTGACGGCAAAGCGCCCGCCGTCCACCGCCGGCGTGATGCGCTCGATCACCGCGCGCACGCGCCCGTCGCCGCGGCTCATTTCCGATTCATCCACGCACATCGGCCTTGAACATCAATACCGCGAGCGGCGGCAGGGTGATGGCGAGCGAATGAAAACGCCCGTGTGCCGCCACCGGCGCGGCTTCGATGCCGCCGAGATTGCCCATGCCGCTGCCGCCATACAGCGTGGCATCGCTGTTCGCGATCTCGCGCCAATAGCCGCCGCCCGGGACGCCGACGACGTAGTTCATGCGCGGCACGGGCGTGAAATTGCACACCACGAGCACCAGCGCGCTGCCGTCGCGCGGCCGGCGCAGGAAGCTGAGCACGCTCTGTTCGCTGTCGTTGCAATCCACCCATTCGAACCCGGGTTGCTCGAAATCGATCTGATGCAGCGCGGGCTCGGCGCGGTAGAGCCGGTTGAGATCGGCCACCCAGCGCCGCAATCCTTCGTGCTCCGCATACTGCAGCACATGCCACTCCAGGCTTTCCTCGTGCGCCCATTCGCGCCGCTGGCCGAATTCGCCGCCCATGAACAGCAGTTTTTTGCCCGGATGCCCCCACATATAGCCGTAGAGCAGGCGCAGATTCGCAAACTGGCGCCAGGAATCACCCGGCATCTTGCCGATGAGCGCACCCTTGCCGTGCACCACTTCGTCGTGCGACAAGGGCAGCACGAAATTCTCGTAAAAAGCGTACCAGATCGAAAACGTGAGCTGGTCGTGGTGATACTTGCGGTGCACCGGGTCCTGGCTCAGGTATTTGAGCGTGTCGTGCATCCAGCCCATGTTCCATTTGAGCCCGAAGCCGAGGCCGCCCAGATAGACCGGTCGCGACACCATCGGCCAGGAGGTCGACTCCTCGGCGATGGTCTGCACATCGGGGTGATCGCGATAAACCGCTTGGTTCAACAGGCGCAGGAACTCGACCGCCTCGATGTTCTCCCTGCCGCCATAGCGGTTCGGCACCCACTCGCCCTCCTTGCGCGCGTAGTCGAGGTAGAGTATGGAGGCCACCGCGTCCACGCGCAGACCGTCCACGTGGTAGCGGTCCAGCCAGTACAGGGCGCTGGAAACCAGGAAGCCGCGCACTTCATTGCGTCCGTAGTTGAAAATGTGGCTGGTCCATTCCGGATGAAACCCCTGCTTCGGATCGGCGTGCTCATACAGGCTGGTGCCGTCGAAGTACACCAGACCATGTTCGTCGCCCGGGAAATGCGAAGGCACCCAGTCCAGAATGACGCCAATGCCGTGCTGGTGCAGGGTATCGACCAGAAACATGAAATCCTCGGGGTTGCCGTAGCGCGCGGTCGGCGCGTAGTAGCCCGTGGTCTGGTAGCCCCAGGAGCCATAGAACGGGTGCTCGGTGATCGGCATCAGCTCGACATGGGTGAATCCCAACTCGTGCACGTATTCGGCCAGCGGCTGCGCGATTTCGCGGTAGCTCAGGAAGCGGTTCGCATCCTCGGGCACGCGCCGCCACGAGCCCAGGTGCATTTCGTAGACCGACATCGGCGCGGCGAGGCCGTTGGCGGCCCCGCGCGCAGCCATCCATTGCGCGTCGCCCCACTCGTATTCGAGGCTCCACGCGCGCGAGCCGGTGCGCGGCGGCGCTTCGGCGAGAAAGGCGAACGGGTCGGCCTTGTCCACCTGATAGCCTCCCAGCCGCGATTCGATGCGGTATTTGTAGGCCTGTCCGCGCACGACGCCCGGCACGAAACCCTCCCATACGCCTGAGCCGTCATCGCGCAGCTGCAGCGGGTGCATGCCGGCATCCCAGCCGTTCCAGTCGCCGATCGCGGCGACACGCTGCGCGTTGGGTGCCCACACGGCAAAGTGCGCACCGGCGACGCCGTCGCGCTCGCCCAGATGGCAGCCGAACTTTTCGTACAGCCGCGCGTGGGTGCCTTCCTTGAACAGATAGATGTCGTGCTCGGTCAACAAGATTTTCTCCTATCGAACCACCACTCGCGCCGCGGGGCCGCGGCCGCATTGGAGCATGATGCTGCGAAAATCTGCGGCCCGGCGGCCGGCTTGGGCTTTCTATCCTGCGTGCGCCGCGCGGCTGTCCGACGGCGCCCCGGCGCGCTCCTTCATGCCGTAGTCGCGCAGCACGCTGGCGACGCGCAGGCGGTAATCGGCAAACACCCCATTGCGGCCGCGCGCCTGCGCCTGGCGATGGCCTTCGAACTGGCGCCAGCGCTGCACCGCCGCCTCGTCGCGCCAGTAGGACAGCGACAGCACTTTGCCCTCATTGCTCAGGCTGGCGAAGCGCTCGATCGAAATGAAACCGTCCTGTTTCTCCAGCTCCGGACGCAGCGCGGCGGCGAGGTCCAGGTATTCCTGCTTGCGCCCGGGTGCCGGGATCACTTCGAATATGATGGCGATCATGCGTGTACCTTTCGCGTGTGGCTGGAGGCGATACTATGGCCGCAAACCGCCAATCGCGCTGGCACGGTAATGCCGGTTCGCTTCCTCGGGCTTGCCGATGCGATCGAACAGCTGCGCCAGCGCCACGTGCGCGCTGCGGCTGGGCTGTTCGGACAGGCTGGCCTCGAGATAACTCTGCGCCTTGCCCCACAGTTCCTGCGCGACGCACAGGCGCCCCAGCGTCAGCAGCAGCGCGCGCTCGCGCGGCCGCACCTTCAGCCATTTCTCCGCACGCTCTATCTGCGCCAGGAAATCGGCGCCCGTGCATTCGCCGTAGAGCAATATCAGCTCCTCGCTCCATTCGGCGTCGAGCGCCGCGGCAATGATTTCGTGCGCGCGGCGGCAATCCCCGAGCGCGATGAACAGTTGCGCCGCGGTGCGCGCGACGCGCGCATCGAGCCGGTCGTCGGTATGCTGCCAGCACTGCGCCAGTCCGGCGGCATCCCCGGCCTGCTGGCGCAGCGCTTCGATCTGGGCGGTAATGCGCAGTTGCGCCGCCGCCACTTCGGCCAGCGCGCCGCGCTTGCCCAGCGCCGCAGCCAGGCGCCGCACCTCATCCCAATGGCCCAGGCGCTGGTGCGCCTTCAGCAGCATGCGCTGGGTGGCGATGCGCTTGGGTCCGCTCGCCGACAATTCGCGCAGCACCGCCAGCGCTTCGTCGTAGCGCCGGTCGTCGAGCAGCAGGCTCGCCTGCACCGCGAGCCGCGCCTGGCGCGCGTCCTTGTCCTGGCCGTCGGCGCGCGCCAACCATTGGTCGCGGCGTTCGAGTTCGCGCAACTCGCCCGCGGCGCGCGCCGCAATCAGCGCGCTCAGAGCGCTCGCCTGCCCGAGTTCATAGGCTTCGCCGGCCGACTTCTCGGCGCGGGCGAAACGTCCCTCGAACAGTGCCTGCAGCGCCGCGAGCAGCGCCGCGCGACCCTTGGTCTCGCGCCGGCGCTGGCGAAATTCGCGCACATGCAGCGGCAGGCGCAGCGTGTGCGCCACCAGGCGCAGCAGCAAATAGCCCAGAGTGAAGCCGGCGAGCCCGAGCAGGATGGCGAAATTAAGCGAAAGCTCGGCGCGGTAAGGCGGGAAAACGAGAATGGCATAGCCGTCGTTCAGATGCGCGGCAAGCGACAGGCCAACCGCCAGGGCAAACACCGCCAGCACCCACATCAGGCCGCGCACCTTAGCCCCCGCCCGCCGCGCTCACCGCCGGACCTTTTCGCGCGAGACCTTGAAATTGCGCACCGCCGCCAGGCTGTCGGCAATGCTCGGCAACTCTACATTGATGCTGCTTGCCTCGAGCTGCTTCAGGCTGGCGAGCGCCGCGGCCGTGGCCTTGGCGTGGGTATCGTAATAGCGCATGATCCAGCTCCGCGCGGTTTCCAGATCGGAGTGGAACCGCGCCGGGTCGCGCGCGAGCAGCGCCTGGCGCGCATCGAGCAGGCGCAGCTGCAGGTTCTGCCGCAGGAAGTAGGACTGCGCCGGCGACAGCAGCGCCGCATCGGGCTGATCCATGCTGCGGATGCGCACCAGCTGCTTCATTTCGCCCCACACCTCGATGAGCACGCGCGCCCAGACGCCGCTGGCACCCGGCGGCACGGCAGGCTTGGGCGCCGACAGCGTGCGCTCGTCGAAATGCAGCGGCATCGCGTCGACGCCGGCAATCAGCTGATCCAGGCGCAACGCCATCCCGGTGATATCCAGATGCGGCGCGGATTTCAGGCGTTCGATGTCGCGGTTGAGCACGCGCCGCAGCGGAATGAACTGCGGCCGGTCCGAGCGCGCCAGGCGCCCCTCGGCGGTGCGCAGCGCGAGCAGCGCCGCCTGCACGTTCCCGGCGAGCTGCAGCTGCTGCGAGGCCACGGTAAGCATCTGCTCGATCTCGGCCAACGCCCATTCGTCGTGGCTGCGCGACAGTTCCTGGTACAAAGCCTCCAGCGCCACCTGCTGGCTCTGCGATTCGGCGAGTTTGTTTTCGAGCACGCTCAGCTTGCCTTGAGCCTCGCGCGCGCCCTCCAGCGCCTGTTTCGCCAGCGCCCGGCTCTCGCTCGCCGAGCTGTCGCTCGCGCGCAGGCGCTGCGCCAGTTCCTCGCGGATGGCATCGAGGCGGCTGCGGGTGTCGTACCACTGCCAGCAGACCACGGCAATCGCGGCCAGCAGCACCAGCATCACCGGCAGGCGCCAGTTGCCGGCCGGGCGTTCGCGCGCGCTGCGCCCGCTGGGCTCTTCCGGCTGTGCGGCCGCTATCGGCTCTGCAGCGGGCTGATCCGGTTCGGCATTGCTTTCGTTCATGGCTGTCGTACGCTGTGTGCGAGTGTCACACTTTAGCAAAAAAACCGGCCAGCCCCGCGACCAGGCCCGCATCGCCCGGGCCGGTCAGCACGACGGTGCGCACCCCCAGCGCGCGCGCGGCGGCGGCGATGCGCTCGTGCGGCGCGAACAGCGGCGTGCCCTGCAGGCACTGCCGGCCGGCCTCGCCCAGCATGGCGTGCAGATTGGCCAGCCCCTCGCTCGAAGTCACGGTGATTGCATCGAGCTCGCGCCGCGCGCACCGGGCGAGCAGCGGTGCGGGATCGGCGTTCGGCCGACCGCGGCGATAGCATTCGGCGTATTCGACCGCGGCGCCGCGCGCGGTGAGCGTGTCGCCGAGCAGCTCGCGTCCGCCCGCACCGCGGAAAATCACCACGCGCTTGCCCGCCAGCTGCTGCAACTCGGGCAGCTCCAGCAAGCCCTCGCTGTCGAAGCGTTCGCCCGGCGCAATCACCGCGGCAAAGCCATGGCGCTGCAGTTCGCGTTCGCTGCCGCGGCCCACCGTAGCCACGCGCAAGGCCGGTGGCCAGTCGCGCCGCGCGCGCACCAGGGCGAGCGCCTTGCTTACTGCGTTGGCGCTGATGAAAATCGCCAGGTCGAAAGTTTCCAGGTGCTCGATCAACGCGCGCAGTTGCGGCGATTCCGCGGTGTCGAAAATCTCCAGCGCCGGAAACAGCAGCGCTTCGCCGCCGGCGGCGCGTATCAGTGCGGCCATATGCGCCGCCTGCCCGGCGGGCCGCGTCACCACGACGCGGCGCCCGGCCAGCGCCGTCGAATTCATAGTAGGGCAGCGAGTATGCGGTCTGCGCCTTGCGCGCGCAATTCACCGGCCAGACGCACGCCCAGTTCCTCGGGCATTGCAGACGGACCGGAAACCTCTGCCCTGACCATGCTGTTGCCGTCCGGACTCGCGACCAGGCCGCGCAGCTCCAGCGTCGCTGCGCTGACGCTGGCGTAGGCGGCGAGCGGCAGCTGGCAGCTGCCGCCCAAGGCACGGCTCACCGCGCGTTCGGCGCGCACCGCAAGTTCGGTGGCACGGTGATTGAGCGGGGCGAGGCTGGCGGCGATGTCGCCGCGCTCGGCGCGATATTCGATCGCGAGTGCGCCCTGTCCCGCGGCGGGCAGACTCTGCTCGACCGTCAGCACCGAACGGATGCGCGCGGCCAGCCCCAGGCGCTTCAAGCCGGCCGCGGCGAGGATGATCGCGTCGTGCTCGCCGCGGTCGAGTTTGGCGAGGCGGGTGTCGAGATTGCCGCGCAGGCTGTTCACCACCAACTGCGGATAGCGGCTGCGCAGCTGTGCCTCGCGCCTCAGGCTGGAGGTGCCGACCACGGCACCCGCAGGCAGCGCATCAAGCGCGTCGAATTTGCCGGAGACAAAGGCATCGCGCGGATCTTCGCGCTCCAGGATAGCGCCCAGCGCGAAACCGGCAGGCAATTCCATCGGCACGTCCTTGGCCGAGTGCACGGCCAGATCGGCGCGGCCCTCGGCCAGGGCCAGTTCC
>JAKAIH010000416.1 GCA_021825225.1 Pseudomonadota bacterium | reverse complement strand
CCGCCGCTTTCAATTCTTGCTGCGCGCGCGCGCGCGCGGCTTCACGGTCGAAGTTGTGTAAGTATCCCCCGGCAAAGCCGGGGGCTTTAAGTTGTGAGCCGCTCAAAGCGGCTATACGGGGTCGCTAACGCGGCCCCGATCCTTTGGACCACCTTGACGGTGGCCTCATCGCCATAGGTTCAATCTGATCCAAGCGTTTGTCCTCTTCCTCCTGACTCCGAATGTAGTCCCGAATCACCGCCTCATCCCTGCCCACTGTTGAGACAAAATATCCGCGGGCCCAGAAATGCTGCCCCACGAAATTCCGTTTCCTCTCCCCGTAGACCCGGGCCAGGTGTATCGCGCTCTTGCCCTTGATATACCCGATCACCTGCGACACCGCATACTTCGGCGGGATCGCGATCATCATGTGCACGTGATCTGACATCAGATGCCCTTCTTCGATCCGACTCTCCTTCTGAACAGCCAGCCTGCGGAATACTTCCCCCAAGTGCTGCCTCAGTTGCTCGTACAGGGTCCTTCTACGACACTTCGGAATGAAAATTACGTGGTATTTGCACTCCCACTTCGTATGGCTTAGGCTTTCGTACTCGTCCATCGTGGAACTCCTTCTCGTGTGCTTGGCGGCTCACAATTAAGAGTTTCCTCGATGGACTCCTTTATATGTCAAACTTCTGCTGCCTCCCCGGCAGAGCCGGGGGGTCTCCTTTGGTAGGCTAGGACATCTCATCGCTAACATGGGGGATAAACAAGGGGGCATGCCCCCTTGTTCGTCGACGGTCGGATCGATCAGATGCTGGCGTTTCAGTTCGGCAGGTGCGTTCATGCTAATTGGTGGAGCGCATTTCAATCGGCCTCAGCGGCCATTGATTAGTGAACCATTCGGAACCTCGATTGTTGTACGGATGGTGTGTATCCGTACAACAATCGAGGTTGGCGCGCGCAGCGCGCAGGTTTTGCGAAAACCTGCACGGACGGTAAATCCGTCCGTGCGGATCGTCGCTTGCGCACGGATGATGAAGCCATCCGCACGCAAGCGACGATCTCTAGGGCATCCGCATTTCGCATCTTGCGATAGCCGGCTAATTGAAGCGCACGTACTCGAAATTCGCCGGCTGGTTGTTGATGCCGCGCGCGGGCGGGGCGATCCAGTTGGCGAACTTGCCCGGTTCCGCCACGCGGCCCATGAGCGAACAGACGTAGGCGCGGTCTTCTTCCGAGGGCAGCCAGGCGCTATGCTGCCGCGTCCATTCGGCTTCGGACAGGACTTTGCCTTCCGGGCTGATGTGGTGTTCGCTGAACAGGCCGATGCGCCGGTGGAAGCCTTTGTGCGGCAGCTTGAAGCGGAAGGACATCCCGGCCTTTTCCGGAATCCGGTTCCAGCGGTCTATGCCCGCCTGCACGTCGGCCACCCAGTCGTCGCGCAGGCGCTCGTTCAGCGCGGTCAGCGCGGGCGCATGCTTGACCACGATCTGGTCACCGGCGACTTCGAGGTAGGGGTACTCGGCGCCATGCAGCTTATGGTCGTCGCCGAGCCTGGTCTCCTCGAAGCGGCCCTTGAGGCCGTTGGCATAGAACGAGGCCGCGTTGGAGGAGATTTCGGAGCCGTACAGGTCGCTGGTCACGCTGTAATGGAAGTTCAGGTATTTCTGCAGTGTGGGCAGGTCGATCACGCCCAGGCCGCGCAGCTTGGAGGGATCGTCGGTCTTGTGCTCCTTCATCGCGTCGCAGGTGCGCTGCACGATGCGCGCGATGCCCGACTCGCCGACGAACATGTGGTGCGCTTCCTCGGTCAGCATGAAGCGGCAGGTGCGCGCGAGCGGATCGAAGCCCGACTCGGCCAGAGCCGCAAGCTGGAATTTGCCGTCGCGGTCGGTGATGAAGGTGAACATGAAGAACGAAAGCCAGTCCGGCGTCTTCTCGTTGAATGCGGTGAGGATGCGCGGATTGTCGGCGTCGCCCGAGCGGCGCTCGAGCAGCGCCTCGCCTTCCTCGCGCCCGTCGCGGCCGAAATGGGCGTGCAGCAGGTACACCATGGCCCACAGGTGGCGTCCTTCCTCCACGTTGACCTGGAACAGGTTGCGCAGATCGTAGAGCGAGGGGCAGGTGAGGCCGAGGTGGCGCTGCTGCTCCACCGAGGCGGGCTCGGTGTCGCCTTGCGTGACGATGATGCGGCGCAGGGTGGAGCGGTATTCGCCCGGCACTTCCTGCCACGCCGGTTGGCCCATGTGCTCGCCGAAATTGATCTTGCGCTCCGCTTCCTGCGGTGCGAGGAAAATGCCCCAGCGGTAATCGGGCATTTTTACGTAATCGAAATGCGCCCAACCCTTGGGGTCGACGCTGATTGCGGTGCGCAGATATACATCGACGCTGCTCGACTCGTCCGGGCCCATTTCCGACCACCAGTTGAGGAAGCCGGGCTGCCAATGTTCGAGGGCGCGCTGCAGCGTCTTGTTGCCGGACAGATCGACGTTGTTGGGTATCTTTTCGCTGTAATCGATGGCCATACCGTTTCTCCTAAATTCTTTCCCAGTTGAATTTCGCCTTCGAGCCGGTGCCGAATACCTTCAGCGCGCCTTGCTCGCCGACCGCATTGGGGCGGTTGAAGATCCAGTTCTGCCAGGCCGACAGGCGCGCGAAAATGCGCGTTTCCATGGTCTCGGCGCCGGTGAAGCGCAGACTCGCTTCCATGCCGGTGAGCGCGTCGGGCGAGAGGCTGGCGCGTTCTTCCAGCGCGATGCGCACTTCCTCGTCCCAGTCCAGGTCGTCCGGGGTGAAGGTCACGAGGCCGAGCTTGGATGCGTCGTGCGCGTCGAGTTTCTCGCCTATGACCTGACGCGCTTCGGCCACCGGTTCCTCGCGCCCGCAATAGCGCGTGGCCAGGCGCGTGAGCCCGTTCACCATCGGATAGCTGCCGAAGTTGAGTTCGGACAGCACCATGCGCGGCGCCTTCTCCGGCGCGTCGGGCAGTTGCAGCATATAGCCGCGGTCGGCGGCGAGCGCGAGTTCGGCCAGCGTGCCGGCGAAGCAGGAGCCCTGATCGACGATCGCGAACAGGGTGCGCGAGGTCACGTCCAGGCGCGCCAGCGTGCGCCGCATGAGGCCCAGGGTCTCGCGCACGAACCAGTGCGCGCGCTGCTTCGCGAGGACCGCGTCCACGGCGAGCACGGCATCGATGTCGCCGCGCGTCTTCAGCTGCCAGGTGCCGATTTCGAGCTCGTTGGTGCGCAGCATGAGTATCGCGTCGTCGAGTTCGCGCGCCATCTGCAGCGGCCACCAGGTGACGCCGGCTTTGATGATGCCCTCGACGGTATCGGGCTGCGGCTGTTTTGGTGCGGAAACGGTCAGCGTGGCACAGCGCGCGGCGCGATCGATGACCGCATCGACGTATTCGTAGTGGTAGCCGTGCTCGTCGTAGCTGCGCTTGAGCGGAGTGAGGGTGACGCCCTTCGCATCCTGTGGCCGGTCGCTCGTGGCCGCAAGG
>JAKAIH010000007.1 GCA_021825225.1 Pseudomonadota bacterium | reverse complement strand
GGACGTGCCATGCTGGTCGTCGTGGAACACCGGAATCTTCATGCGCTCGCGCAGCATCTTTTCGACATAGAAGCACTCCGGCGCCTTGATGTCCTCGAGGTTGATGCCGCCGAAGGTCGGCTCCAGCGCCGCGATCACTTCCACCAGCTTCACCGGGTCGAGTTCGTTTACCTCGATGTCGAAGCAATCGATGCCGGCAAATTTCTTGAACAGGACCGCCTTGCCTTCCATCACCGGTTTGGATGCGAGCGGGCCGATGGCACCCAGCCCCAGCACCGCGGTGCCGTTGGTGACGACACCCACCAGGTTGCCGCGCGCGGTCAGATTGCGCGCCTCGGCCGGATCGCGCACGATTTCCTCGCACGCCATCGCCACCCCCGGCGTATAGGCGAGACCAAGGTCGCGCTGATTGATCAGCCCCTTGGTCGGCGTGACAGAAATCTTGCCCGGCTTGGGCAAGCGGTGATAATCGAGAGCGGCCTTGCGCAATTGGTCTTCCATGGTTTTTCCTGGGTACGAAACCGGCTGTCGGAGGGGCGGATTATAGTCCCGCGACTGACGGAACGCTAACCGCCGACAGGCGGCGCGGTCGCGACAGCCGGCTGTTCGACGTCTGACTGAAGCTGCAAAAACCATTCGAGCCGGCGCTCCGACTGATGTCATAATGCAGAATGTCGCTCGCCCGCAGAATGGCCGAAATCCAGCCCTTCCAAGTAATGGAGATTTGGAATCGCGCGAAGGAACTGGAGGCACAGGGCAAACATATCGTGCAAATGCAGATCGGCGAGCCCGATTTCACCGCACCCGATCCGGTCATTGCCGCCTGCAGCGAGGCCCTGAAGCAGAATCCGATCCACTACACTTCGGCGCTCGGCATGCCGCTGTTGCGCCATGCGATATCGCAGCATTACCGTGAGCGCTACGGGCTGGAAGTCCCGGCCTCGCGCGTCGCCGTCACGGCCGGCGCCTCGGGCGCGCTCCTGATCGCGACCGGCGTACTCGTCAATCCGGGGGACGAGATCCTGATGCCCGATCCCGCCTATCCCTGCAACCGTCATTTCGTGCGCTTTTTCGAGGGCCGGGTGAAAAGCATCCCGGTCGGGCCGCAAACGCAGTACCAGCTGACGCCCGGGCTGATCGAGGCGAACTGGTCGGACCATACGCGCGGCGTGCTCATCGCCTCGCCCTCCAACCCCACGGGGACCATGATCGCGCCGGCGCAGATGCGCGCCATCATCGATACCGTGCAGGCGCGCGGCGGGGTGGCGATCGTGGACGAGATCTATCAGGGACTCACCTATGCGAGCGGGTTCCAGAGTGCGCTCGAGCACTCCGACCGCATTTTCGTGGTGAACAGTTTTTCCAAGTATTTCAGCATGACCGGCTGGCGCCTGGGCTGGCTGGTGGTGCCGCAGGACTGCGTGCGCGAGGTTGAAGCCTTCGCCCAGAATGCCTTCATCTGCCCCTCGGCGCCGGCCCAATACGCCGGCATCGCCGCCTTTGCCCCGGAGGCGACCGCAATCCTGGAGCAGCGACGCGAAGAATTCAGGCAGCGGCGCGACTATCTGGTGCCCGCGCTGCGCCAACTGGGATTCTCGATTCCGGTGACTCCGGAAGGGGCGTTCTACGTCTACGCCGGGATCGAGCGCTTCGCCGCAGACAGCGGAAAATTCGCCCTGGATCTGCTCGATCAGGCCGGCGTCGCGATCACACCGGGCAAGGACTTCGGCGCGAATCAGGCCGAGCGCTATGTGCGCTTCGCCTATACGCGCTCAATGAGCGATTTGCACGAGGGCGTGCGCCGGCTGCGGAAATTCCTGCGCGGCTGAGATCCCGCAACACGAGTAAATTTGCCGCGCTCCGACCAGCGGGAGCACGAGGAGGCAAATCCCGTCGCAACGCTAAGGACGCTAAGCCGCGTCCTGCGACCGGGAACGCTTGAGCATCTGCTGCATGCGCTGCTTTTCGGCGATCACTTTCTGCGCGTACTGCTGGCTGTCGTCGCCGAAGGCGCCGGCGTAGAGCTGCAACCCGGGTATCAAACCGCCCCCGCGGCGCACGGCGTCCTTGAGTATGCGCGCGCCCACCATGATGTTGGTCATCGGATCGAAGACCGAGTCTTCGCCGCCCAGCGCGTTCAGCTTGTCCTGGTGGAACCTGGGGATCACCTGCATCAGACCCTTGGCGCCCATGACGCTTTCGGCGATCGGATTGAAGCGCGATTCGACTGCCATCACCGCCAGAAGCAGCAAGGGGTCGAGCCCGGTGCGGTTGCCTGCCTCGTGCGCAGCACCAACCAATTGTTCGGTCGCCTCCTGCGCCACCTTGTACCGGCGCGAGAGATACACGGCGAGCGTGCGGTACTCCGGATTTTCGTTATCCGCAGCCGGCACCAGCAGGGAAATACCTTCGTGGCGTATGGTGCCGAACGCTGCGGACGCGGGTCCGGTTTGGACACTCTGGTCGACAACCGGGCGCGCGCCCATTAGCAATGCAATGGCCGCGACAGCTCCGAAAACGGCCAGGCCGTTGTGCAGGAATGCGGTCGTTAAAGTATAGGTCCGCAGGGCAAGCTGTTTCAGATTGTCCATGTGTTACCTCCTTACCAAAAAAACAAACGTACCGAGCAGGCCGAATCGCGTCACTGCGCGACACCGCCTGAGGTGCGCCCGCCCTCATTATAAATGGGACCTGCGCGATGCTGCCCAGGTCAGCTCGTATGCAGCGGCTCGCGGTCAGGCGAACGCACTCAAGACGAGCACACTACTCCCTAAGCAAATACCTCTAAATTCTAGTTACTTGAAACGGCTTGTTAATGTGCCGTTCGAACTTTCAGAAACTACGACCAAAGCCTGGCTTAGCTACCAGCCGGTTTTGTGGTGGATACCGACGTGACGTAATGCAATAAGCGCTATTCTATTGAATAAATTAGCTTATGTCAAGCAGCGTCCCGAATGGATGCTGCATCGCAACAAGCTGGTGCAAAAACAGAAATTGACGCGCCCCCCTACTTGAGGCAATCTATTTCTGCCTCAGGTCTGACCGAGAAATGATCCCAGCCGCATTACCTGCGATCCGGTTAAAGAAGCGGATAACGCAGCCGGGGACAATTCAGTTCTGGGCGAATGTCCGCGGTACAGCCTTCGCTTGCGCTAGGGCCGACCGCGAGACATTCTTGCCTGCGCTAAGGCCTTGAGCCTGTCGGAAAAGGCCAAGCTGCTGCCGGATTCAGGGCGGTTTTCGCCCCTGGCGTCGCCGCAGTCGATGGGGCTGCTGGAGCCATCATCGAACGTGCTGCCGGCTTCGCCGGTTTCACGGCAGGTTTAGCCTTTTTTTTTGCCGCTTTCTTTTTGGCGGCTGGCTTTTTGGCCTTCTTAGCTGGCTTTTTTTTAGCAGCTTTTTTTTTCGCAGGTTTTTTCTTGGCGGCCTTTTTCTTGGCCGCTTTCTTTTTTGCAGGCTTTTTGGCTACTGCCCTCTTTTTCTTGGCTTTTTTAGCCGGTTTTTTCGCTGCTTTCTTCGCTTTTTTCTTCGTTGCCATGGTAAAACTCCTTCATCAAGTTAAAGAAAAACAACTACTGCGAACCCGGCTACGTTAGCCCGGATTATCCGGCTGACCGGGGCGAGCCCCTGCCAGCCGAATCCCTTGCCTGCAAGCACGCCGGCCTCATGCGGCCTTGCGCTCCAGCAGATCACGATACAAGACGGCGGGATCGAGTTCGATCCCGCCGTCCCAAACCAGAGTCCTTGCTGCCGGATCGATCGCCACGCGCCGGAACTGCTCGCGGTCGCGCCAGAGTCTGAAAGCGCCGATTTCCAGCAGATTGCCGAGGAACACGCTTCCTTCCAGCCCGTCGTCGAATCGCAGCCACAAACTGTAATCGTTGTCTGCCCGAAACTCGGTCAGCTTATGCATGTCGGTCTCCGTTCGATGCCAGCGCAGTGAAGTCAGCTAATCCCAACTGAGCGCGCCTCCGGTCTGATACTCGATCACTCGGGTTTCGAAGAAGTTGCGTTCTTTCTTCAGATCTATCATTTCGCTCATCCAGGGAAAGGGATTGCCGGCCCCCGGGTAGAGTTGCTCCACGCCTATCTGCTGGCAACGGCGATTGGCGATGTAGCGCAGGTATTCCTTGAACATTGGCGCATTCAATCCGAGCACGCCGCGCGGCATGGTGTCCTCCGCATAACGGTACTCGAGTTCGACCGCCGTTTTCATGTAACCCTGGATCTCCTCGCGGAAAGCCGGGGTCCACAGATGGGGATTTTCCATCTTGATCTGATTGATGAGGTCGATGCCGAAATTGCAGTGCATCGATTCGTCGCGCAGAATGTACTGATACTGCTCGGCGGCGCCGGTCATCTTGTTCTGGCGACCCATTGCAAGAATCTGGGTGAAGCCGACGTAGAAGAACAGGCCCTCCATGATGCAGGCGAACACGATCAGGCTCTTTAGCAGTTGCTGGTCCGCCTCTGGCGTGCCGGTCTTGAACGCGGGATCGGTAAGCGTGTCGATGAACGGGATCAGGAACTCGTCCTTGGCGCGGATGCTCGCAATCTCGTGGTAGGCGTTGAACACCTCGCCTTCATCCAAGCCCAGGGTCTCGACGATGTACTGATAGGCATGGGTGTGGATCGCCTCTTCGAACGCCTGGCGCAACAGATACTGACGGCACTCCGGCGCGCTGATGTGGCGGTAGGTGCCGAGCACAATGTTGTTTGCGGCCAGGGAATCCGCCGTGACGAAAAAGCCGAGGTTGCGCTTGACGATGCGGCGCTCGTCCTCGGTCAGGCCGTTCGGGTCCTTCCAGGTGGCGATGTCGCGGCTCATGTTGATTTCCTGCGGCATCCAGTGGTTGGCGCAGGCGGCCAGGTACTTTTCCCAGGCCCATTTGTATTTGAACGGCACCAATTGGTTGACGTCGGTGCCGCCGTTGATGATGCGCTTGTCTTCCACGTGGATGCGGCGCAGCGCAGCGGCGCTCACCTGCGGCACCGGCTCCTGCCCGGCATCGGTGCTCGCCGACGACGCAGGCATGAAACCCCGCACCGGCTGCAGACCCAGGCCGGGAATCGGGGAAACCGCCACTTCGTCTTCAAAATTGAGCATGTTCTTGTATCCGCTCCTGGCGCCTGCCTACTGGCATGCCTCGCATTCGGGGTCGTCGATCGCGCAGAACTTCGGCTCGGCTGGATCGGCGCTCTTCGCCGCGGAGGGCATGCCCCCCTCGGGCACGGCGTTGAGCTGCCCGGCCTTCACCGTGGATTTCTCGGCATGGGTCGCGCCCATGGAACGCAGGTAATAGGTGGTTTTCAGTCCGCGCTTCCAGGCAAGCTTGTAGGTGTCGTCGAGGCGCTTGCCCGAGGCACCAGCCATATAAATATTGAGCGACTGCGACTGGTCGATCCATTTCTGCCGCCGCGCCGCAGCCTCGACCAGCCACAGCGGCTCGACTTCGAACGCAGTGGCGTACAGATTGCGCAATTCGGCCGGCACGCGGTCGATCTTGGCCAGGTTGCCGTCGAAATACTTGAGGTCGGCGATCATCACCTCGTCCCATAGCCCCAGGCGTTTGAGATCGTTCACCAGATATTCGTTGACCACGGTGAATTCGCCCGACAGGTTCGACTTCACGTACAGGTTCTGATAGGTGGGCTCGATCGAAGCCGATACGCCGATGATGTTGGCGATGGTCGCGGTCGGGGCAATGGCGAGGCAATTGGAGTTGCGCATGCCGTGCTGCTTGACGCGCTCGCGCAGGCTGTCCCAGTCCATGCTCACGCTCATGTCGATTTCGACATTGCCGCCGCGCTCCTCGCGCAACAGCGCCAGCGTGTCCTGCGGCAGTATGCCGCGGTCCCACAGCGACCCGCGGTAGGACGAGTAACGGCCGCGCTCCTCGGCCAGTCCGGTCGAGGCGAGGTAGCCGTAATAGGCGACTGCCTCCATCGAACGGTCGGCGAACTCCACCGCGTCCTTGGATCCGTAAGGAATGCGCAGCACGTGCAGGCAGTCCTGGAAACCCATGATGCCCATGCCCACCGGGCGGTGCTTGAGGTTGGAATTGCGCGCCTTGCCTACGGCGTAGTAATTGATGTCGATGACATTGTCGAGCATGCGCATCGCAGTGGTGATCGTGCGCTGCAGCTTGGCGTGATCGAGCTTGCCGTCGTTCAGGTGTGCGACCAGATTGACCGAACCCAGGTTGCACACCGCGATCTCGTGCTCGTTGGTGTTGAGCGTGATCTCCGTGCACAGATTGGAGCTGTGCACGACGCCGGCATGGGATTGCGGCGAGCGAATGTTGCACGGGTCCTTGAACGTGATCCAGGGATGCCCGGTCTCGAACAGCATCGACAGCATCTTGCGCCACAACTGCAGCGCCGGAATCTTGCGGAACAACTTGTGCTCGCCCCTGGCGGCCTTTTCCTCGTAGAACGTATACGCCTTCTCGAACTCCCTGCCGAACTTGTCGTGCAGGTCGGGGCAGTCCGAGGGCGAGAACAAGGTCCATTCGCCGTTCTCCATCACCCGCTTCATGAACAGATCCGGGATCCAGTTGGCCGTGTTCATGTCGTGGGTGCGGCGGCGGTCGTCGCCGGTGTTCTTCCTAAGCTCGAGGAACTCTTCGATGTCCAGGTGCCAGGTTTCCAGGTAGGCGCATACCGCGCCCTTGCGCTTGCCGCCCTGATTCACCGCCACAGCGGTGTCGTTAACCACTTTGAGGAACGGAACCACACCCTGCGACTTGCCGTTCGTCCCCTTGATGTGCGAGCCCAGGGCGCGCACCGGCGTCCAGTCATTGCCCAGGCCGCCCGCGTACTTGGCCAGCAGCGCATTGTCCTTGATCGACTCGTAGATGCCGTCAAGGTCGTCGGCGACCGTGGTCAGGTAGCAGCTCGAAAGCTGCGAGCGCAGCGTTCCCGAATTGAACAAAGTCGGCGTCGAACTCATGAAATCGAAGGACGACAGCACCTGGTAGAACTCGATCGCTCGCGCCTCGCGATCGATCTCGTTCAGCGCCAGGCCCATGGCCACGCGCATGAAGAACGCCTGCGGCAGCTCGATGCGCTGCCCGTGATCGTGCAGGAAGTAGCGGTCGTAAAGCGTCTGCAGACCAAGGTAGCCGAATTTCAGGTCGCGCGAGGCATCCAGCGCCTTGCCCAGGCGCGCCAGGTCGAATTTGGCCAGGCGCTCGTCCAGCAGCTCCGCAGCGATGCCGCGTTTGATGAATTCGGGGAAATACTCGGCATAGCGTCTGCCCATCTGCGCCTGCGCCACCTCCTCGCCCAGAATCTCGATACGGATGGTGTTCAGCAGCAGGCGCGCAGTAACGAAGCTGTACGCCGGGTCCTTTTCGATCAGCGCACGCGCCGACAGGATTGCCGACTTGCGGATTTCCTCGACCGGGACGCCATCGTACAGATTCTTCAGCGTCTCATTGAATATGATGCCCGCATCGACCGCATCGCCCAAACCCTCGCAGCATGCCGTGAGCAGGCTCTTCAGGCCGGCCAAATCGATCGGCCGTCTTACGCCGTTCTCGACCACATGCAACTCGGGAGTCGCCGCCTTATCTTTCTGCTTGGCCTGCTCCTGCGAACGCGCCTTGGTGCGCTGCTCGCGGTAAAGGACGTACGCCCGCGCCACCTCGTGCTCGCCCGAGCGCATCAGCGCAAGTTCGACCTGGTCCTGGATGTCTTCGATATGGAAAGTGCCGCCGCCGGGTTGGCGCCGCGCGAGGGCGGCGACTACGCCTTCGGTAAGCCCTGCGACCAGTTCACGAACGCGCGCCGAGGCCGCACCCTGGCCACCTTCGATCGCCAGAAACGCCTTGGTCATCGCCACCGAAATTTTGCCGGGATCGAACCCGACCACCGCGCCGTTGCGGCGAATGATCCGGTATTCGGCATAGGCTGACTGATTCACTGAGGAAACTTTGGCAACATTGGCACCGGCCACGGATGGCGATTTTTCTGAATCGGTGACAAGCTGCATATGCATTCCCCCTTTGTGTTCTAGTCTGCCAAGCACTGCATTTGCGCCGCCGGCCTCATATTTTGATTTGGACGCTGACCACAATATATAGTACCTCGTTACCAATTCGCAACTAATTTTAGTGATGCGCTTTTGATTTTGCAAGAACTTTTTGAATTTTTGCATCCGCATGCGCATTAGTCGAAAAAGTGCGGATGAAACACGACACGGCGCGACCGCGCACGTCGAAATCAATTCGATGGCGATTCGAATCGATTGCTGCACTCGGACGAAAGCACGAGCGATGCGTCCTCGCCCTGTGAGCGGCTATCGGGAGATGGTATTGCGAAAACGCGGCCAATCGAAACTGGGACCCGGGTCGGTCTTGCGCCCCGGCGCAACGTCGCAGTGGCCGGCGACGGCGGAGATCGGATACGCCGACTGCAGCGCGCGCGTGAGTTCTGCCAGCACGCGGTATTGCGGCTCGGTGTAGGGCGCGTCGTCCGTGCCCTCCAGTTCGACGCCGACGGAGAAGTCGTTGCAGCCGCTGCGCCCGCGCCAGCTGGAAACCCCGGCGTGCCAGGCGCGTTTCGTGCAGGGCACGAATTGCAGCAATTCACCGGTGCGCCGGATAAGGAAATGCGCCGACACGCGCAAACCGGCAAGTGTCCGATAGTAGGGGTGGGAGCGGCAGTCGAGTTCGTTGGTGAACAGGCGCACGATAGCGTCGCCGCCGAACTCCCCCGGCGGCAGGCTGATGTTGTGGATCACCAGCAGTGTGATCGCCTCGCCCGGCGGCCGCTCGTCGCAGTTGCAGGAGGCTACGTAGCGCGCCGCATCCACGCGCCCGTCGGCATCGGCGATCATGTGCGCGGTTCGTTGATCCCCAGCCGCTCCATGCGATAGCGCAGGGCGCGAAAGGTGATGCCGAGAAGCCTGGCTGCCGCGGTGCGGTTGAAGCGCGTCACGCCCAGCGCTTCGAGTATCGCCTCGCGCTCGACCCGGTCGAGATAATCCTGCAACGGCCATTTGCCGCCGGGCGGGGTCTCGCCGGTGTGACGCGCGGGCGTCAGCCGCAAATCGCCCGCCTGGATCTCCTCGCTGCCGCGCAGCGCCACGGCGCGCTCCAGAATATTCTCCAGTTCGCGCACGTTGCCGGGAAAATCATAGTCGGCCAGCGCTGCCTGCGCCGCCTTGGACAGGCGCGGCGCGCGGCCGTCCGCTCCGCTCAGGCGCTCCAACATGGCCTGCGCCAGCGTCGTGATATCTTCGCGGCACTCCCTCAAGGACGGCATTTTCAACTCGATCACGTTGAGGCGGAAATACAGGTCCTGCCTGAACTTTCCGGTTTCCACCAGCGCGGTGAGATTCTGGTGGGTGGCGCAGATCATGCGCACGTCCACCGCATCCTCTGCGGTGGCACCCACCTTGCGCACGCGCTTCTCCTGGATGGTGCGCAGCAGCTTCACTTGCATGGCGAGGGGCAGGTCGGCGACCTCGTCCAGGAACAGCGTGCCGCCGTGCGCCACCTGGAAGAAACCGTCGCGGTCGGCCTCGGCGCCGGTGAATGCGCCCTTCTTGTAGCCGAAAAATTCGCTTTCCATCAGGTTTTCCGGAATGGCGCCGCAGTTCACCGGAACGAACGGCTGGTCATGGCGTGCCCCCTGCTCGTGAATCAGGCGCGCTGCCAATTCCTTGCCGCTGCCCGACTCGCCGCTGATATAGACCGGCGCCTGGCTGCGCGCGAGCTTGTAGATCATTTCGCGCGCCTCCTGCATCGCACGCGACTCGCCCAGCAGCTGCTGACGCGCCGGCCTGGCCGGTGACACCTGCTGCGGCAGCTTGAGCGCCGACTTGACCAGCGTGCGCAAATCCTCCAGCGACATCGGCTTGGACAGGTAGTCGAACGCGCCCGCCTTGAGCGCCGCCACCGCATTCTCGGCGCTGCCGTAAGCGGTGATGACCGCCACCGGGAGATCACGGCAATGCTCGCCGATGTGGCGCACCAGATCGAGGCCCTCGCCGTCGGGCAGGCGCATGTCGGTCAGACACAGATCGAAGTGCTTCGCCTTGAGCAGCGCCTTCGCCTCGGCGACGTTCGCCGCCGACTCCACCTCCAGGCCCATGCGCAACAGCGTCAGTTCCAGCAATTCGCGGATATCGGCCTCGTCGTCGACCACCAGCACCGCAGCAGCCGCCTGCTCGCTCCTGCGTTCGGTGCGCTTCATGCCGGCTTGCCCCCGCACAGGATGCGGAAGTCCGCCCCGCCGGCCTCGGCCGACGGCCCGGCGTACTCGAGGATGGCCGCATTCGCGGCGCACATCTCGCGCGCGATATACAGGCCGAGCCCGGTGCCGCCGCTGTAGGTAGTGAAAAAGGGTTCGAACAATTGCTGCCGCAGGTGCGTGGGCACGCCCTCGCCGTCGTCGATCACGTCCAATTCTACCCGATTCGCCCGGCGCCTAACCACCACGCGCACGCTCGCCTCGCGCTGGCGCGAATGGCGCCAGGCGTTACGCAGCAGATTCCACAGCACCTGCTGCAGATGCACCCGGTCAAACACGATCTCGCTCGCCTCGCGCACCTCGAGCGCGAAGCTCGATGGCGGGACCTTTTCGTTCTGCGCGAATTCGTCGATGAACGAATGCAGAAAGGCGCCCAGGCGGATGGTCTCCGGATGCACGCGGTCGCGCCGCGTCAGCTCGAGCACGTCGCGCACCATGCGATCGAGCCGTTTGGAGTTGTCCTGAATGATGTGCAGCAAACGCTCCTGCGCGGGAGCGCGCTGCTCCTCCAACAACAGTTCGCTTGCATGGCTGATCGCCGAGAGCGGGTTGCGGATTTCGTGCGCAATATTGGCGGTGAGTCTTCCGAGCGCGGCGAGCTTGAGCTGCTGCGCCTGCTCCTGCAGCCGCGACAGGTCCTCGAGGAACACCAGGGAAATGCTGCCGCCGTCGGCGCCGGCCTCGACAAAACGCGCACGCACCAGCTTGCCGCTTCCGGGCAGCAACACGGTTTCCACTGCACTGCCCCCGGCGTTGCGCCAGCGCTCCAGCGCGTGCGCGATCTCGGGCGAATAATTCTCGACCTGATCGAGCTCAGGTGCCGGCCAACCCAGCAGCAGCGACACCTGCGGATTGTGCTGGCGCACGAGGCCGTTGCCGTCGACCACCAGCACCGCGTCCTGCATGTCCTGAATCACCAACTGACTGATACGCAGCTGGTTGCTCAGGTCGACCGAACGCTGGCGCATCACCCTTTCCTGGCGGATGACGCGCCGCGCCAGCTGGTTGGTGATCAGCGCCGTGGCGAAATAGCCGATCGACAGCAGCCCCGGCTGCACGTAATTGGCGGTGCTGTGATCGAAGGCGAGGATCCAGTACGTCTGCTCCAGCAGGATCGCGATGGACGCGAGCGCGGCGTAAAACAGCATCAGCGCGCCGCGGCTCACCAGCGCCGCCGCCGCAAGCGAAATCAGCAGCATCACGCCAAGACCGCTCTTGAAGCCGTCGCTCGCGTTCATCAGCAGCACGGTCGCGACAATGTCGGCGATCACGTGCATGCTCAGCTGGAAATTGAAATAGCTGCGGATCTTCTCCAGCAGCACCTGGAACACGATCGCCAGCGCGAGATAGGCGCCGCTGACATACTCGAACTGCTCGAGGTTGTGGCTGCCGAAATTGAGGCTGTCGCCGAAAATCATGACCGCGGCGAGGAACACCGCAGCGAGCAGCAGCCGGTAAATATTGAAGAAGCGCAGCGAAACCCAGAACGAATCCGGCTGCGTGTCGGCGGAAAATTGCCAGGTGGCCATTATCGGTGCCTGCTAAGCCGCGAGGCGGCGGTGCTCGGCGCAGCAAAAGTACCTGCCTTCCTCGCCGATAGCCTCGCTTTGCGGGAGATACAGTCCGCAATGCGCGCAGCTGACCATGCGCTCGGGGACGGGCTTGGGCGCGCTGTCGGCTCTTTCCTTTCTGCGCGAACCCTTGGCCAGCCGCCATAGGACGGCGACGGCGAGAATCAGCAACAGGAGTTTGCTCAAGATGCGTCCTGGCTGGCCCGCGCGGCGCGTCGTCGGCAGGCGCTAGCGCGCGGCGGGCGCGACGCGCTCGAGGCGATAGCCGTGCTGGTAGACCGCCGACAGGCGCCAGCCGTTTTCGGGGGTAAGCTGGAGCTTGCCGCGGATGCGGCTGACATGCGTGTCGACGGTGCGCGTATTGATGTCGGCCGACTGCCCCCACACCGCCTCGAGGATATAGCCGCGCGACAGCAGGCGGCCGATGTTGCGCAACAGGAACACTGCCAGTTCGTAATCCTTCTGCGTCATCGCCACGCCCTCGCCATCCAGCCTGACCTGGCGGTTGCGGCAATCCACGCTCAATCGCCCGTAGTCGAGCACATCCTCGCCCTGACTCGCGCTCGGGCGCGTGCGCCGCGCCAGTGCGTCGATGCGCGCCAGGAGTTCGAGCTTGCCCAGAGGCTTGACCATGTAGTCGTCGGCGCCGCTCGACAGCGCGTGCACGATGTCCTCCTCGCGCTGCCGCGCCGTGACAAACAGTACCGGCACCGGCTCGGCGATGTTGGCCCGGATCCAGATCAGCACTTCTGCGCCTGACATTCCCGGCACTTCCCAGTCGAGCAGGAACAGATCGAAGGTTTCGCGCTGCGCCTCGCGCACCAGATCCTTGCCCAGCGTATAGACATGGCAGCTGTGTCCGGCGGCCTTGAGCCAGGCGCACACCAGATCCGCCTGATCCTGTTCGTCCTCCAGCAATGCGATACGCATGATGATCAGTTCGCAGCCGATGGTTGATGGTCGGCGCGCAAACGCGCCCTGATATTAGCCATTGCCCGGAGCTTCCCGTTCATCGCCAGGCTTGATTTCGATGCGCGCCAGATACGCTTCCAGGCTCGCCGCGAGCGCGCCTATTGCCGCAGCGTCGCCTTCGCGCGCCCCCTCCTCCATCGCCGCACCCAGCCGCGATATCTCGGCAAATCCGTAGCCGCCGCCAGACCCTTTCATCGCGTGCGCCACAGCGCGTATGGCCGCGAAATCGGCGCGCGCCAGCGCGGCGCGGATTTTGTCGACATCGGCAGCCCGATTGGCGAGAAAACGCGGCACCAGCGCGGCGATCTGCGCATCCACGGCGATAATGAGCTTGTCGGACATACTCCTCCGGCACCCATTTTAGCAGACACCCGCGGCACCCCGCCCTGCCGGTTCGCTATTTGACGCTGCCAGCGAAAAGTACGATGCTTCGCCGGTCATGACATTCTCGTTCAGGATCGGCATCTACCTGGTTCTTGCCACCACGATCGCCATGCTGATCACGCTGGGCGGCGCGTATCAGCTCAGCGTGACCGAACAGGTGGAGCGGGCCAACGCCGAAACCAAGAGCCAGCGCATCCTGGCCAAGCTGGAGGAACTGGTCAGTGCCAGGGAAGCGCTGGAATCAGCCACTCTGAGCTACATCATCAGCCGCTCCGAGCGGGATCTGCAGCGGCTGCACGATACGGATGCCAGCTGCCGTGCCGAAATTGCACAACTCGTCCAACTGGTCGCCGACGACGCCGAGCACCGGCGCCGCGCGGCCGCCCTCGGCGTCGCGGCGACAGCCATGGCAGGTCTGCAACAGCAGCTGATCCAGCTGCGCCAGACTCGGGGCGTGGCTGCGGCCGTTTCCTTCATCTCCAGCGAGGTCTACCGCCGCAGCGAACGGGAGTCCGAACAGCTGGTGGAAGCAATGCGGCAACGCGAACATGCCTTGGACGCCGGCCGACGCGACCGCATCGCCGCGCGCACGCGGCAACTCGGCCAACTCACCCTGTGGAGCGGACTGCTGACCATCGGGCTGGCGCTTTTCGCCGCTGCCGTGATCAATCGCCAGCGCGAAGAGCGGCGCCTGACCGAAGCGCATTTGCGCGAGCAGGAAAAGCAGTATCGCCTGGTCACCGGCTCCGTACCGGCAATGATCGGCTATGTGGACAGCGCGCACCGCATGCGCTATCACAACCAAGCGATCGAGCAGTGGCTGGACCTGCCTGCCGAGCGCATCGACGGCCATCATCTTGCCGAGGTCCTCGGCACCAACAACTACGCATCGATCCTGCCCGAGATAGAGCGCGCGCTGCAGGGCGAGCGCGTCGAATACGAACGCGCGCGCCAGGGTATCGACGGACGCGAGCACTATCTTGCCGGAACGTTCATTCCCGATTTCGACAATGCCGGCCGCGCTGTCGGCTTTTTTGCGATGATCATCGACATAACCGAGCGCAAAGCCGCCGAGGAGGCGCTGCGGGCGAGCGAGGAGCGCTGGAAATTCGCGCTGGAAGGCGCCGGCGACGGTGTATGGGACCGCAATATCCAGACCGACGAGGTCGTGTATTCGAAGCGCTACAAGGAGATGCTGGGATTTGCCGACGACGAATTCGCGAACCGGCGCGACGAGTGGGAACGAAGGATTCACCCGGAGGACAAAGCGCGGGCGATGGCGGACCTGCAGGCATATCTGGACGGCGACACCCCCGCCTACTCCACTGAATTCCGCATGCTGTGCAAGGACGGCAGCTGGAAATGGATACTCGCCCGCGGGATGGTGGTAAGCCGCGACGCCGACGGCAGGCCGCTGCGCATGATCGGCACTCACGCCGACGTCAGCGCGCGCGTACGGCAGCAGGAGGAAATCACCCGCGCCAACGAACGCCTGGACCTGGCGCTGCAGGGGTCAAGGCTGGCGATCTGGGACGCCGATATCGCGAGCGGCAGGATTTACCTGAGCGAGGGCTGGGCCGAGATGCTCGGCGACAAGCCGCGCGAGACCTACATCGATTACGCCTCGCTGCTCGCGAGCGTCCACCCGGACGACCTGGCGCGCGTTCGCGTCCTGCTCTTCGCCGCACTGAAGGGCGCGAGCCCGGAATACCATTCGGAACACCGCGTCAGGACGCGCGGCGGTGCGTGGAAATGGATCCTGAGCCACGGCCAGGTGGTCAGCCGCGACGCCTCCGGCCGTGCCCTGCGCATGACCGGAACCAACGCCGACATTTCATCGCGCAAGGAAATCGAGCGCATGAAAAACGAATTCATCTCGGTGGTAAGCCACGAGTTGCGCACGCCGCTTTCCTCCATCGTCGGTTCGCTCGGGCTGCTCGTCAAGATGCCGCAGCTGCGCGAGGACATCCAGACGCTCGTGCGCGTGGCCAGGGACAATTCACAGCGCCTGGTGCGCCTGATCAACGACATACTCGACGTGGAAAAACTCGATTCCGACACGCTGCAGATCCAGCTCGAACCGGTGGAGCTTGGTGGCTTGCTCGACACGGCGATTCAGGCCAACCAGGGCTACGCCGACCAGTACGGCGTCAGCCTGGTGCTGACGCAGCGCCAGGGACCGGCCTGGGTCGAAGCCAATTTTGACCGGCTGATGCAGGTGATGGCCAACCTGCTGTCCAACGCGGCAAAGTTCTCCCCGCGCGGCGCTCGAGTCGAAGTGCGCCTGGAACGCACGCACCGCAGCTTGCGCGTCAGCGTCATCGACCCCGGCCCAGGCATTCCGGAAGAATTCAAGCCGCGCGTCTTCGACCGGTTTGCCCAGGCCGACAGTTCGACCTCGCGGCGCAGGGGCGGCACCGGCCTGGGCCTGGCCATCTGCAAGATGATCATCGACAAGCTCGGCGGGAAAATCGGCTTCGTCAGCACGCCCGGCGTGGGCACGACGTTTTATTTCGAACTGCCGCCCCATGCGCAGGCGACGCAACCTTACGCGCGCGAGCGCGGCGCGATGCGGACATGACACGCCCGCTGAAAAAAATCATGCTGGTGGAGGACGATCCGGACATCCAGCTCATTACCCGTCTGAGCCTGCAGGTTGGCGGGGGCTACGACGTGCACGTCTGCGCCAGCGGCGCCGAGGCCGTGCAATCGGCCGCCGCCTACGGGCCGGACATGGTGTTAATGGATATGATGATGCCGGGCATGGACGGGCTTGCCGCCATGGACGCCTTGCGCAAATTGCCCAATCTGGCGACGACCCCGATGGTATTTTTCACCGCAAACACGCAGGATCAGGTACGCCAGGACCTGCTGCGCCGCGGTGCGCTGGGGGTGATCATCAAGCCGATAGAGCCGAATGCGCTGGTGGAGCAGATCCGGGCAATTTGGC
>JAKAIH010000006.1 GCA_021825225.1 Pseudomonadota bacterium | reverse complement strand
GAGGATGCGATATTCCTGGTCGATCGCGAAAGCATGCGCTTCATCGACGTCAACAGCGCCGCCTGCAACATGCTGCGGGTGACGCGCGAGGAGCTTTTCGCGATGGGGCCCGAAGGTTTGTTGTCCTGCTCGCGCAGCGAGATGGAACAAACTTACGACGCCGTCATCGCCAGAGGCGCCAGCACCGAGCCGGTCGAGCTGCAGTGGACGGCAAAAGACGGCACGAAGACGTGGATCGAACTGCGGCGCCGCGCGCAACCGTCGGCCGAAGGCTGGACCATCGTCAGCGTGGGCCGCGACATCACCGCGCACAAGCGGGCGGAACTGGCGCGCGCACAACTTGAATCGCAGCTGCGCGAATCGCAGAAAATGGAGGCGCTGGGTACGCTCGCCGGGGGCGTGGCGCACGACTTCAACAACATCATCGCGTCGATAATGGGCAATGTGGAACTGGCGCGCCAGGACGTGGATCCCGGCCACGCGGCGTCCGAAAGTCTGGAGGAAATCCGCAAGGCGAGCCACCGTGCCAGGGACCTGGTGCAGCAAATCCTCGCCTTCGGCCGGCGCCAGCTGCTGGAGCGCAAGGTTATATCGCTGGCCCCGGTCGTGGAGGATGCGGTGAAATTGCTGCGCGCCACCTTGCCCGCGGGAGTAGGGCTGAACGTCGATTGCTCCCCGGATGCGCCGGCAGTGCTTGCCGATGCGACGCAGATCGAACAAGTGCTGCTGAATCTTTGCAACAATGCCTGGCATGCGATTCGCGGCCAGGCGCTTCCCGGAACCATCGAAATCGGCCTGGCGGCGCATAGCGTCGACGGGGCGCCCTACCGCGGACGGGAGCGGCGTATCCGCGGCGAGCGGGTGTCCCTGCGGCCGGGCCGCTATGCCTGCCTGACGGTGCGCGACAACGGGCCGGGCATGGATAAGGCGACGCGTTCGCGCATCTTCGAGCCATTTTTCACCACGAAGCCGGTGGGTGAAGGCACCGGGCTAGGCCTGGCGGTGGTGCACGGCATCGTGCACAACCACGATGCGAGCATCGTGGTGCAGAGCGCTCCCGGCGAAGGCGCGACCTTCCGCATCTATTTCCCCGCGGCAAATGCCTCGGCCGCGCCGACCCATGCGCCGGGGGAAGGCGCCGCAAACCCGCGCGACCGCCAGGCCGGCGCATTGCCGGGAGAGGGCAGGCATATTCTCTATCTGGATGATGATGAATCAATCGTGTTCCTGATGACGCGACTGCTGCAGCGGCAGGGTTACCGCGTGAGCGGCTATACCGATCCGCGCGAGGCGCTTGCGGCGGCGCGCAGTGCGCCGGAGGCGTTCGACCTGGCGGTGACCGACTTCAACATGCCGGGCATGTCCGGCCTGGAGGTGGCGCGTGCGCTGAAAGAGATTCGTGCCGACCTGCCGGTGGCGCTGGCCTCGGGCTACATCACCGAGGAGTTGCGGCAAGAGGCGCCGGCAGCCGGCGTAAGCGAACTGATCTACAAGCCCAATACCGCCGCCGATCTGTGCGAGGCGGTGGCGCGGCTCGCCAAGGCGTCCAGCGGTAAGGAGCTGTAGGCGAAGCGCAATCAGTCATGCGCGTCGCCGCGGACGATGTACTTTGGATCCGGACCGTTCTGCAATTCGCGCGCGATGCCGGCCTGGTCGAAGATCTGCAGGCCGGACGCGCAATCCGGCAAGCGTGCCCGCGGCTGGCGGTCTACAATTGGCGGCGAAACTTACCGACGAGGAGACCAAATCATGTTCAAACGGATATTGCAGGGTGTAGTCCTGTTATTGGTGTTTGCGGCAGGCCCCGTTCTGGCCGAGCAGTTCCCGGTCAAGCCGATCACGCTGATCTGTCCCTGGCCTGCGGGCGGCGCGTCCGACCTGGTCATGCGCGCCTTCGCCGAATCGGTGGGGAAACAGCTCGGACAGACCATGATCGTCGAAAACCGGCCCGGCGCTTCCGGCACCATGGGCGCGGCGGCCCTGGTCAATGCGCGGCCGGACGGCTACACCCTGACGCAGCTGCCGATCAGCGTGTTCCGCATGCCCCTCATGAACAAGATGACCTTTGATCCGCTCAAGGACATCACCTACATCATCAACGTCACCGGCTACACCTTCGGGCTGGTGGTCAGGGCCGACGCGCCGTGGAAAGACCTGAACGAATTCGTCGCCTACGCCAAGGCGAATCCGGAGAAAATCACCTACGGCACGCCCGGCGCGGGAACCACGCCGCACCTCGCGGTCGAGCAGTTTTCCCTCGCGGCCGGGATCAAGCTCACGCATGTTCCGTTCAAGGGGTTTGCCGAAGGCGCGCAGAGCCTGCTTGGCGGACACATCATGGCGCATTCGGATTCGACCGGCTGGGCGCCGCACGTCGATGCGGGCAAGATGCGTCTGCTGGCCACCTACGGCAGCAAGCGGACCAAGCGGTGGCCGCAGGTGCCCACGCTGCTCGACGCAGGCTACAACACCGTGTCCGACTCGCCGTTCGGCTTCGGCGGGCCCAAGGGCATGGACCCGAAAGTGGTCAAGATCCTGCACGACGCGTTCCGCAAGGCGATGGACGACCCGAAGGTCCTGGCGATGCTGGAAAAATTCGATCAGCCCGCGATCTACATGAACGGCGAGGATTACGCGAAGTTCGCCAAGAAAACCATGGAGGACGAAAAGCCCCTGATTGAGCGGCTTGGCCTCGCGGTGAAGATGTAGCGCTTATTTCGAAATGAGGGGATATCCCCTACGGGGACTTTCCCGTCAAGCGGGATCGAGACCTTCGGGGCGCCTCCCCTCATGCTTCCCTAAATGGGGGAGGGCCATTTCGGCAATTCGGAAATGGCCCCTTAGTCCTGTCCGGCGTCAGTCGGCCTTGGCGCCGGACATTTCCACCATTTTCTTCCACAGCACGCGTTCCTTGCGTGCGGTGACGGTCATGTCCTCGGGGGAACCGGGCAGCGCCTCGAAGCTGACGTCGCGCAGTTTGGCGATGAAATCCGGCTTTTGCAGCACCGCCACCAGTTCGCGGTTCATGCGCGTAATCACTTCGGACGAGGTTTTCGACTGCGCCACCAAGCCGAACCAGGCGCTGGTCGTCATGCCCGGAAATCCGGCTTCGGCGACGGTAGGGACATCGGGCAGCTGAAACCAGCGCTTGGGCGAAGTCACGGCGAGCGGGACCAGCTTGCCTGCGCGGATCTGCGGCAGCAGCTGCGGCAGGTTGTCGGTGGTGAACTGCACTTCGCCTGCGACCAGAGCCATCATCGCCGGCGCATTGCCTTTGTACGGAACATGCAGCAGTTCGATGCCGACGGTGGAGCGGAACAATTCATTGAGCAGGTGGCCGGCGCTGCCCACGCTGGAACTCGAATACGCCAGTCCCTTGGGGTGGGCCTTGCCGTACTCGGCCAGTTCCTTCAGCGTGTGCACATTGAGCGCAGGCGAGGTGACGACCACGTTGGGCGTCTGTGCGATCAGCCCTATGGGTCTCAGGTCGGCTTCCGGATCGTAACCGAGCTCGCGATACAAGTACTGGTTGACCGCCATCATCGGCAGGGAAGCGACCATGAAATAATGATCGTCGGGCGCCGATTTCACGAAATAGCTGGCGGCGACACCGCCGCTGGCGCCGCCGCGGTTTTCGACGATCACCGACTGCCCCAGGGATTCCGACAATTTCTGCCCCAGCAGGCGGGCCAGAATGTCGGTCGATCCGCCGGGGGGATAGGGTACGAGCAGGCGTATCGGGTGAGTCGGCCAGGCTGGCTGCGCCTGGACGGCGAAGCCAGTGCACAAAGCGAGGACCGGGAATAAGCACTTCAGTGCTGAATTCAGTCGCGAAAATACGGTTTGCATCACAGAACCCTCCTCGGCGATTGGCGACACTTGATCTGATTTTTTTCTGTTGATCTTCGGCCTGCCCTTCCACTATGCCGCTGCCGGCTCAGGAAAACAGCTCGACGCGGCGGCGATATTCGGATGGCGGGATGCCGAGGTTCTGGCGGAAGAACCGGGTGAAGTGGTTGGCTTCGGCGAAACCCAATGACCCGGCAAGCGCGTTGATCGCGGTTTCGTCCGCGCTCAAGCGGCCGAAGGCGGACTCCATGCGCAGCGCATTCAGATACAGCGCCGGCGACAGCGCGGTGCATTCCTTGAACAGATAGAAAAAATGCGGCCGCGACAGGTTGCACAGCCGCGCGAGTTCGTCGAACGGCAACTGCGTGTCCAGGTTTTCGTTCATGAAGCGGATCGCGCGCTTGATGCGCGGATCGGACAGCCGCCGCAGGCTCGCACGGTAGATCTCCATGTGCTCGCGCCGGGCGGAGAACTCGTAGATCACCGACATCATCAGTTCGAACAGCGCGATTTCCCAGCGCGCCTTGTCCTTTTCGTCGCGCTGCGGCTCGAACATGCCTGCGACCAGGCGATCGGCGAGCGCGCGCACGTGCGGCGGAATGCGCACGCAAGGCTGCGGAAAAAATCCCTGCAGGCCGCTGACCGACAGCTTGCGGTCCATGCCGGCGAGCCACGTGGGCTCGATATAGAGCGCGAGCACGGTGGAGCGCTGGTTGCGGCGCCGGTGCACCTTGCAGTGCGGTTCCCAGGCATTGACCAGCACCAGCGTGTCCTGGCTCAGGGGGTAGAACTGCTCGCGCACCTGGAACGAGGTGTCCACGCCTTCGGCCTTGATCAGGACGTGGCACTGCGGGTGGCTGTGCATCACCAAGTCCTTGTCCGAGTCGAGCAAGGCGACGCGGCCGAAGCGGCCCTGGAACAGTTTGAGAGCGCTGGTCATGCGATGAATTATAGGGGCGGGGGTTGCTCTGCGGCAACGGTATTTGCCGCGGCGACAAATAGTTAGCGCAAAAATCAGACTCCGCGGTAGGCGGCCTGCGGCGTTTCGGGGCATCATGGTGCCCATGAAAGCCGCACCGTTCGAATACGCCCGTCCCGAAACGCTGTCCGAGGCCTGCAGCCTCCTGGCCGAGCACGGGCCGGACGCAAAGCTGATCGCGGGCGGGCAAAGCCTGGTGCCGATGATGGCAATGCGGCTGGCGCGGCCGGCCTGGCTGATCGACATTGCCCGGCTGGCGGAATTGCAGCACCTGACTGCGCCCGCCGAAGGGCACGCGGACGAGGTCTTCGTCGTCGGCGCAGGTGTGCGCCAGTGCGTGATGGAGCGCGACGCGCGCGCCTGTGCGAATCTGCCTTTGCTGGCCAAGGCCTTGCGTTGGGTAGGCCATGTGCAGACGCGCAATCGCGGCACTATCGGCGGCTCGATCGCACACGGCGATACGTCCGCCGAGATCGCGCTGACCGCCTGCGTGCTCGATGCGATGCTGGAGTTGCGCGATACCGCCGGCGTGACCGAGATTTCGGCGCGCGAATTCTTTCTCGCGCCGATGGTGACAGCTATCCTGCCCGAGCAGTGTCTGGCCGAAATCCGTTTTCCCGTATGGCGATCCGCGGACAAGAATATCCAGCGCGGCTGCGCGTTCGAGGAAGTCAGCGTGCGACACGGCGACTTCGCGCTGGTTTCGGCCTGCGCGCAACTGGAACTGGATGCCGACGGGCGCTGCCTGCGCGCTGAACTGGGCCTGGGCGGAGCGGCGCCGACGCCGCTCGCTTTGCCCGAGGTTGGTGCGCAGTTGGTCGGCGCCAAGCTTGACGAGCAGGCGATCAGCGCGGCGGCTGCAGCAGCTGTGGAACTTGCCGATCCGGAAGGGGATCTGCACGCGAGCGCCGATTACCGCCGCCATCTGGCGCGCGTGCTGGTGGAGCGCGTATTGCGCGCGGCGCAACAGGATGCGAGGAGCAAAGTGGGCACATGAGCGACGAACGCCTGTACTCGGTTTCGATCGAAGTCAACGGCACGCTGCGCGAGGCGCAGGTCCCGGCGCGGCTCACGCTGGTGGATTTTCTGCGCGACACGCTGCGCCTCACCGGCACGCACGCCGGCTGCGAGCACGGCATTTGCGGCGCCTGCTCGGTGCTGCTTGACGGCGAGCCGGTGCGTTCCTGCATCATGTATGCGGTGCAGGCCGACGGGCGCAAGCTCACCACGATCGAAGGGCTGGCGCAGCCCGACGGCAGTCCGGGCGCGTTGCAGGACGCGTTCTGCGAAGCGCACGCGACCCAATGCGGTTACTGCACGCCGGGCATGGTCATCGCGGCGCACGCGCTGCTCGAGGCCAACCCGGCGCCGGCCGAACAGGAAATCCGCGAAGCGATCGGCGGCAATCTGTGCCGCTGCACCGGCTACCAGCAGATCGTCGATGCGATCAAGCTTGCCGCGGACAGGGGCAGCAAAGGCGGGCTATGAGCGCGACCGGTCAAAGCGGCTTTCGCTACATCGGCAAGAAGCGCCGCACCAAGGAGGATCCGCGCTTCGTCACCGGGCGCGGACGCTTCGTCGCCGATATCGCGCTGCCGGGCATGAAGCATGTGGCGCTGGTCACCAGTCCCCACGCTGCAGCGCGCATCAAGGCGATCCGCACCGACAAGGCGCTGGCGCTATCCGGGGTGCAGTACGTGCTCACCGGCGCGGAACTGTGCGCCGGGACCGAGGCGCTGCTGCCGGGAGTGGATGCGCCCAAGGTGACACGCTATCCGCTCGCGCACGGCGTGGTGCGCTATGCCGGCGAATGGGTGGCGGCCGTGGTCGCGGACACGCGCGCCCTGGCCGAGGATGCAGCCGAGAAAATCGAGATCGACTACGAAGCGACCGAGTACGTGCTCGATCCGGAAAAATCGATAGCACCTGGTGCGCCGCTGGTGCATCCGGCGCATGGCAGCAATGTGCTGTACCGGCGCAAGTTCGTCTGGGGGCCGGTGGAGGAGGATTTCGCCCGCGCCGAGCACAAGCTCGCCCTGCGCGTGCGCTGGGGGCGCAGTGCGACCGTGCCGATCGAAACCTTCGGCATTGCGGCGCAGTGGGATCCGGGCCAGCAGCTGCTCGATGTATGGGCCTCGATCCAGATGCCGAAGTACCCGGATCAGATCGCGCGCGCGCTGCGCCTGCCGGGCAATGCGGTGCGCGTGCATTTCGACGTCGACGTAGGCGGCAGCTACGGCGTGAAGCGCGGCATCAAACACACCGTGCTGGTCGGCTACCTTGCGAAAAAACTCGGCATGCCGGTGCGCCTGATCGAAGACCGCCTCGAGAATATGCGCGGCGGCGACATGCACGGACCGGATCGCATCTTCGACCTGCAGCTCGCGTTCGATTCCGACGGCACGATCCGCTCGCTCAAGATCCGCGCGCTGGACGACGTCGGCGCCTACGCCGGCCGCTCGCCGCTGCAGCTGGGGAAACCGGTGGGCGCGATCGTCGGGCCCTACCAGATCCACAGCGTGGAATACGAGCCGATTTCGGTGATGACCAACAAGACCGCGCAGGAAGCGGTGCGCGGTTTCGGCCAGTCGCCGACCAACTACGCGCTGGAATCGGGCATCGACGCGGTTGCGCGCCATCTGGGCATGGACCGCATCGCGCTGCGCAAGAAGAATTTCATCCGCAAGGACCAGTTCCCGTATCTGATTCCGAGCGGCACCAGCTACGACAGCGGCGACTATCACGCGGTGCTCGATAAGGCGCTTGCGGCCGCCGATTATCCGGCGCTGGTCGCGGCGCGCGACGCGGCGCGCAAAGCCGGGCGCCTCGCCGGCATCGGCATTTCCAGTTGCCTCGAGCCTTCCGGCGGCAATTCCTCGTTCGAGCCGCTGTTCAATCCGAAGAACGAGACCACCACCTGGATGGATTCCTGCCTGGTGCGCATCGATCTGTCTGGCGCGATTACCGGCGTCATGAACACATCGAGCTCCGGGCAGGGGCACGAGACCCTGGTCGCGACCGTGCTGGGCGAAGTACTGGAGCGCGACCCGGACACGATACGCGTGGTGCATGCCGATTCGCTCAATGCGCTGCCTTCCAACAGCCCGGTCGGCAGCCGCATGGCGATTATGCTCGGCGGCGCGGCGGCCGGTGCGGCGCGCAAGATCAAGGCGACGCTGCTTGCGATCGCCGCGCACAATCTGCATAAGGACGTGGCCGAACTGGAATACCACGAAGGCAGCGTCAGCGTGAAAGGCGAACCAGGGCAGACACTCAGCTGGGCGCAGTTGGTCGAAATCGCGCACCGCAAATTCCACCAGATGCCGCCCGGACTGGAACCGGGGCTGCAGGCGAAGTTCGTATGGGAAGTGCCTACCGGTGGGGGGCTGCCTACGGCCGACGGGCGCATCCAGATGTATCCCTGTTTTTCCTTCGAGGCGCACGTGGTGCTGGTCGAGATCGACCCGGAGACGGGGCAGCCGAAACTTGCACGCTATGCCTGCGGCCACGATTGCGGCGTGATGATCAGCCCGGACATCGTGCACGGCATGACCTTCGGCGGCATCGCGCACGGCATAGGCGCAGCGCTGTACGAGAAGTTCGCCTACAGCGACAACGGCCAGCTCGAAAGCCAGTCGTTCATGGACTATCTGATTCCGAGCGCGCTCGAAGTGCCTGCCTTGACCATCGCCGATCACTGCACGCCCTCGCCGCATACCACGTTCGGCCAGAAAGGCTCGGGCGAGGCCGGTTACCTCGGTGCGCCGGCCGCCATTGCCTGCGCCGTCAACGACGCGCTCGCGCCGCTCGGCGCTTCGATCGCGGAGTTGCCGATGACACCCTTGCAGATCTGGACGCGGATGCAGCTTGCCCGCGCCGGTAATTAGCCGCAGCAAGCGGCATGACACTAGGAGGAGGTGATATGAAAGCACGACTGTTCGGGCGCTTCGCGCAATGTCTGGCGCTGGTTGCGGCTCTGGGCCTTGCCGCCGGTACGGTGCAGGCACAGGCGCTGCACAAGATCGAAATCGTGGTGTTCGGCGCGCCTTCGCTCGGCGCTTTCCTGCCGCCGGTGATCAAGGCGCGCAAGCTCGACGAGGCGAACGGCCTGGACATCACGTTTCAGGCGCGCACCCCCGACGCTTATGCGACGCAATTCAACGGCGGCGAATTCCAGGTCGGCGGCAGCGCGGCGCTGCTGACCGTCGGTCTCGCGGATTTGCGCGGGCTGAAAGTGAGCTATCTATTCAACCTGTTCGATTTCTGGGGCGCAGTGGTGACCGGCAAGCCCGAGATCAAGACGCTCGCCGATCTGCAGGGCAAGCAGCTTGCCGCGGCGCGCGGTACCACGAATTTCGTCATGGTCGACTGGTTCGCGCGGCAGCAGAAGGTCGACATGTCCAAAGTCGAGGTCATCAACACGGCGACGCCGGGCCTGGTCGGCTACGCGCTCGCCGACCGCGCCGATGCGGTGCAGTTGTGGGAGCCTGCCTACTCGACGCTGATCGCGCAAAAGCCCACGCTGCGCACGCTCGATCTCGACATACCGAAACAGTGGCGCGCGTTCGCCGGCGGCGACAAGATTCCGTATCTGGGCGTGGCCGCGCACACTGAATGGGTGGAAAAGAACAAGGCGCTGGTTGCTCCCCTGTACCGCACCTACAAGCAGGCGGCACAATGGGTAGCGGCCAATCCGGCCGCAGCGGCGAAGCTGATCTCGCCCAAGGCCGACGTGGCGGGCCTGGCCGTGCTGGAGCAGCTCATCCGCAACAATGTGCGCCTGGGCATGAACGTGCAACCCGCGGGCGAACTGCGCAAGGAAATCGAGGCGGTGTATCGCGCCGGCCAGTCGATCGGCTATCTGCCCAAGGCGCCGTCGGCGGCCACGATCTATGACGGGCGCCTGGAGTAATCGCGCCGGCGCCGGAGACCGAGCGTGACGAGGTCCTGGTACAAGCTGCGCAAGGAAACGGTGCTCGCGCTGGGCGGGCTGATGCTCGCCTGGCAGTTCGCGTCGTATTTCTTTCCGCCCTATCTGTTTCCGCCGGTACCGGCGATTGCGCAGAAGTTTCTCGCGATTTTCCTCGATCCGGAGAGCCTGGCCAACGCGGGCGCAACCGCGGCGCGCATTTTCGCCGGGCTTGCGGTGGCCTTCCTGCTCGGCGTGCTGCTCGCATTCCTGATGGGGCGCTCGGAGCGCAATTACCGCTATGCCTATCCGCTGCTCAATTTCATCCAGGGCATTCCGGCCTTGTCCTGGGTGGTGATCGCGATCATCTGGTTCAAGGGCACAGAGCCGCGCATCCTGTTCATCATGGTGGCGACGACAGTCGCGGCGTTCAGCTTCCAGATTCTCGACGCCTACCGCTCGATGTCGAAGGATCTGTTCGAGATGACGCTGTCCTTCCGCCCGAGCAAGCGCGATTTGTTCCGCACGCTGATCCTGCCGACCATCGTGCCCGGCATGCTGACGGCGTGGAAGGTGAACCTCGGCAACGCCGCGCGCGTCGTGGTGGTGGCGGAACTGGTCGGCGCCACCGGCGGCATAGGCTATCAGCTGCTGCAGCAGCAGCAGCTGTTCGATATGGCCGGGGCGCTCGCCTGGACGCTGGTGCTGGTGGTGTTCGTATTGATCGTACAGCAGGTGATCACCAAGCTCGAGGACTGGCTGCTCGCCTACCGGCCGCGCGCGGAGCGTTCTACATGAGCGAGCCGAATGCAGTCGCTGCCGACCCAGCGATCGAGTTTCACAATGTGGTGAAACGCTTCCTGCGCCATGACCGGCGCGACGAATCGTTCCTCGCCGTCGACCGGCTGAGCTTCGCCGTGGCGCCGGGCGAGATGATTGCCGTGCTCGGCCGGACCGGCTGCGGCAAATCGACCATGTTCAATCTGCTCGCGGGCCTGATCGAACCGACCGAGGGCACGGTACGCGTGCTCGGGCACGATCCGTTTCATGAATTCAACTGGTATCGCGGCAAGCTGGCGGTGGTGTTCCAGAACGACCGCTTGCTGCCCTGGCGCACGGCGCTGGCCAATGTCGAACTCGGAATCGAACTGCTGGGCAAGGACGAAGAGGAGCGGCGCGTGATCGCGCTCGGCTGGCTCGAGCGGCTGGGATTGAAGGGACACGAGCACGACTATCCGCATGCGCTCTCGGGCGGCATGCGCCAGCGCGTGTCGATTGCGCGCGCGTTCGCAGTGAATCCGGAGATCCTGCTGTGCGACGAGCCGTTCTCGGCGCTGGACGAGCTCACCGGCCAGCGCCTGCGCGAGGAATACACGCAGCTGGTGCGCGAGAACGGCAAGACCAGCATTTTCGTCACACATTCCATCAACGAGGCCCTGCAGCTGGGCGAGCGCATCCTGGTGTTCCACCGTCCCGCGCGCATCGCGCTGGAAGCAAGAGTCGCGGGCGGTGACCGCGAAGCCATACGCCAGCGCGTGTTAGAGGCTATGAATCCGGAGTTGGCCGGAGTGGATGACAGAGAAAGGGCGGCATGAGCAGGGAGCAGGGGCCCCGCGCAGCGGGGATGCGACCGGCCGCGATTGCCGCCGGCCGCCGACAGTGGCCACCTCTGAACTACGACACCGCAAAGGAGGCGGCAGCATGATCATCGACATCCACGCCCATTTTCTGCCGCAATTGTTGTACCAGCGTTTCGATGCGCAGGCAGCGAAATTCCCGGGCGTGCAGCTGTTGCGCGGCGACAAGGGCATGCGCCTGCAGTTTCCGGGCGGGGAGCCGACGCGCCCGATCTCGCCCAAGCTGTCGGATCTCGCCGATCGCCGTGCCTGGATGGACAAGAACGGCATCGATCATCAGCTCGTCGGCGGCTGGCTCGACAGCTTCGGCTACGAGCTTGTCGCGAGCGAAGGCCTGGCCTGGAGCCGCTTCATCAACGACTGCATGCGCGAGGCGCTGGCCGGCGAGACGCGCTTCACCCCGCTCGCGACGGTGCCGCTGCAGGACGGAAAATTGGCGGCCGAGGTGCTGGGCGAGGCGATGGAAGCCGGATTCGGCGGCGTGATGATAGGCACGCTGCCCAAAGGCCTGGGAGGCGTACTCGACGATCCCCAACTCGACCCGTTCTGGGAACTGGCGTCGAAGCTGCAGGCGGGCGTATTCCTGCACCCGATGTTCCTCTGCGGCGAACCGCGCCTTGCCGACTACGACCTGGTGAACGCGATCGGCCGCGTCGCCGACACTTCGATCGCGGTCGCGCGGCTGCTGTTCTCCGGGCATTTGCTCAAGTATCCGGGGATGAAGCTGGTGATCTCGCATGGCGGGGCGGCGCTGCCGCTGGTGCTGGGCCGGCTGGCGCGCAACTTCACCATTGCCCAGGGCAAATACGCCGACCCGCGCAAAGGTTTCGAAGCCCTGTATTTCGACAGCGTAGTGTTCGACGCGGATGCGCTGCGCTTCCTTGCGGGCAAGGCCGGCGCGGCCAGAATCATGCTCGGCTCAGATATGCCGTTTCCGATCGGCGACATGGAACCGTGCAAGGTGGTGCATGCGGCGGGCCTGGGAGAATCCGAGCGTGCGGGAATCCTCGGCGGCAATGCGCGGGGGGTATTCCGCATCCGACCCGATTGCTGGTGCCGGGGTTGAGGAGGCATCGATGGCGCTGGAAATGAACGGCGAGTACACGCTGCCGGTGCAGCAGGCAGAGCTGTGGCGTTTGCTCAACGACCCGGATGTGCTGGCAAAGATTATTCCGGGCTGCAATACGGTGCGCGTGGTCGGCGAGGACCGCTACGAGATGGGGCTGAAGCTTCAGGTCGGCAGCGTAAGCGGCGAGTACATGGGCAGCGTGGCGATTTATGACAAACAGGAGCCCACGCACTATGTGCTGAAAATCGAAGGCCAGGGCTCGATCGGTTTCATGAAGGGCAGCGCGACCTTCGACCTGGAGGCGCAAGGTGAGGGCAAGTCGCTGCTGCGCTACGCCGGCAGCGCGGAAGTGGGCGGCGTGATCGCGGGTGTGGGCCAGCGTGTGCTCTCCGGAGTGGCCAAGTTTCTTGCCGGGCGCTTCTTCAAAGGGCTGGAAAAACACATAGCGCAGGGCAAGGAACAGACAGCGGACGCAAGCGCAGCTTGAGCCAGGGCCGCTCCATCCCCGTCAAAGAAAAAGACCCGGGGCGCGTCTGGCGTCACCGGGCCGAAGGCTTTCCCAGCGGATGTTTTTTTCTTGGGCAGGAGAGCCCCCAACATCCGCTGCAATCCTCGCAGCATTTTCGGAGTTTTGCCTTGTTTTAGGTCAAACAGACCGACAGTAGATCCGCTAGGAATGTCGCTTTCGAGCTCAGCTTCAAGCTTCAAAAACGATCGATATATCAATATGATGATTCGCGCCGTCTAAGGCGCCCTCTAATGAGAGCCCATCGGCATTGATCGCGATCAATGGCCGTGGTGGAGAAGGTCTTAGCATAGCTGGCGGACGCTGGGCCTGCGTGGTTCTCCCGCCCAGTCAATTGGCAGTCGCTCTACGGTAGCAGGCGCGCACGCATGGCGGCATATCCTCAGCATCTGGTGCGGCAGCGCGTATTGCGCGACGGCACACCTGTGACCATCCGGCCGATCCGCCCGGAGGACTCCGGCATGGAGCAGGAGTTCGTGCGCCATTTGTCGAACGATTCGCGCTACTTCCGCTTCATGGGCTCCTTGCGCGAGCTGCCGAAGAAGAAACTAAGGCTTTTCACCGAAATCGATTACGAGCGGCACATGGCCTTTGTCGCGACCATCCTGAACGAAGGCAAGGAACTGGAGATCGGGACGGCCCGTTATGCTGCCACCGAAAAACCCGAGACCTGCGAATTCGCAATAGTGATCGACGACGCGTGGCAAGGCAGCGGCGTAGGCGGGCAGCTGATGTATTCCCTGGAATGCGCGGCACGCGAGCAAGGATTCAAGACCATGGAGGGCATCGCGCTCGCGGGCAATTACAAAATGCTCAAATTCGCGCGGCAACTCGGCTTCAAATGCAGCCACAATCCGGGCGAGGCCGACATCGTGCGCCTGGAACTGCAGTTATGACGCGGTCTTGATATTCGTCAAGGGTGACCAGGGGCGGCGCGCTACCCTGAAAGCATAGACAGCGTCGAGACCCTTGCTCAAGTCCAATCAGCGCATCGGCCACGCCGCGCGGAGGTCGAGTCAGATGCTTGAAACAGTGAGCGGCACAGCAACGGCGGCCGTGGAAACCATTCCCGGCTATCCGGCGGGTCATGCCGTCAGGCCGAACATCAGCGACTACGCCGCGTTCCGATCCGGCTTTTCCTGGGACAGCGCGCGCCGCGAACTCGACGGATTGCCTGCGGGCGGGCTCAACATCGCGCACGAAACCGTCGACCGCCATGCGGCGGGGGCGCGCGCAAATCGAGTCGCCCTGCGCTGGCTTGGCAAAAACGGCAGCATCCAGGACATCAGCTATGCCAGGCTGCGCGAGGGGTCCAACCGCTTCGCCAACGTGCTGCGCCAGCTGGGAGTAGGCGCGGGCGAGCGCGTCTATATTCTTACCGGACGCATTCCCGCGCTCTATATCGCGGCCCTGGGTACCTGGAAAAATCGCAGCGTGGTCTGCACCTTGTTTTCCGCTTTCGGCCCGGAGCCGATCCGCGCGCGCATGGCTCTCGGCGATGCGCGCGCGCTGGTCACCACGCCCATGCTCTACCAAAGGAAGATCCTGCCTATCCTGAGCCAGTTACCCGGACTGCGGCATGTGCTGCTGGCACGGGAGCCGGGTGAGGACGAATCCGTTGCGGGCACGCTGGACTTGGCCCAGCTGCTGGGTGAGGCGAGCGAGCAATTCAGCATTGCGCCTACCGATCCCGAGGAGGCCGCGCTGCTGCATTTCACCAGCGGCACTACCGGCACTCCCAAGGGGGCCGTGCATGTGCACCAGGCCGTGCTTACGCATCATGCCACCGGCAAACTGGTGCTCGACCTGCATCCCGAGGACATATTCTGGTGCACGGCGGACCCAGGCTGGGTGACCGGGACTTCCTACGGCATCATTGCGCCGCTTTCGAATGGAGTTACCAGCATCGTCGACGAAGCCGACTTCGACGCCGAGCGCTGGTATCGGATCCTGGAGGAACACAAGGTGAGCGTCTGGTACACGGCGCCCACTGCGATTCGCATGATGATGAAAACGGGCCTGGCGCCGCTTGCAGGGCGCAAGTTGCCGGCCTTGCGTTACCTCGCCAGCGTGGGCGAGCCGCTCAATCCGGAGGCGGTGCGCTGGGGCGTCACGGCCTTCGGCCTGCCGTTCCACGACAACTGGTGGCAGACCGAGACCGGCGGCATCATGATCGCCAATTTCCCCGCGCTGGATGTGCGGCCCGGCTCCATGGGCATGCCCGTGCCCGGCATCGAGGCAGCCATCGTGCGAACGAGCAAGGCTTGCGACAGCGTCGACGTCAGCGTTGCGATTGTCGAGGAACCGGGGGTCGAGGGCGAACTCGCGCTGCGCCCGGGATGGCCATCGATGTTCCGCGAGTACCTGAATGAGCCGGAGCGTTACGCCAAGTGCTTCGCCGGCGGCTGGTACCTCACGGGCGACCTGGCGCGGCGCGACGCCGACGGCTATTTCTGGTTCGTCGGGCGCAAGGACGATGTGATCAAGACCTCGGGCCATCTGATCGGCCCGTTCGAGGTGGAGAGCGTGCTGATGGAACACCCGGCGGTAGCCGAGGCCGGAGTCATCGGCAAACCCGATCCGGTGGCGCTGGAAGTGGTCAAGGCTTTCGTCGCGCTCAGGAGCGGTTACGCCCCCAGCGATGCGCTGAAGAAAGACATCATGGCGCATGCGCGTAAGCGGCTCGGCGCCGTGGTGGCACCGAAGGAAATCGACTTCCAGCAGAGCCTGCCCAAGACGCGCAGCGGCAAGATCATGCGCCGCCTGCTGAAGGCGCGCGAATTGGGACTGCCAGAAGGCGATGTCTCCACATTGGAGAGCATGTGAACAGGGGGCGGCAGTTATGAGCATCCACAAGACTGCGGTGGCGCCGGGCACCGAGCGCGAGCATGCGCTGTCGCTGCTGCGGCAGATGCTGCTGATCCGGCGCTTCGAAGAAAAATCGGCCGAACTCTACAGCGCCGGAAAGATCCGCGGCTTCCTCCACCTGTATATCGGCGAAGAGGCGGTCGCAGTGGGCGCGATGCAGGCGCTAGGCAAGGAGGATGCGGTGGTCGCGACTTACCGCGAGCACGGCCAGGCGCTCGCGCGCGGCCTCTCCGCGGGGAAGATCATGGCCGAAATGTACGGCAAGGCGAACGGCTGCAGCCGCGGCCGCGGCGGCTCGATGCACTTGTTCGATGCGGGGCGGCGCTTCTACGGCGGCTATGCCATCGTCGCCGGCGGACTGCCGGTCGCCGTGGGTCT
>JAKAIH010000415.1 GCA_021825225.1 Pseudomonadota bacterium | reverse complement strand
GGTGGCCGAGCAGTTGATCCGCATCATCTGGGGCGCTTCGCCCCTGGCCGCATCGATGCCGGCCGCGTTCAAGGGGATGCTGATGCTGGGCGATTTCATGTTCTCCCGCTACCGCTTGATGCTGCTCGCGGTGGTCGCACTGGTGATGATCGGCCTGTGGTTTCTGCTCAACAAGACCTCGTTCGGCCGCGTGGTGCGCGCCGGCATCCAGCGACCCGACATGGTCGCCGCGCTCGGCATCCGGCTGCAGCCGTACATGACCGCCGTCGTCATGCTCGGCGTGGGCATGGCGGCGCTGGCCGGCGCCTTGTTCGCGCCGATTGCGGTGGTCTACCCGGCGATGGGCGGTGAGATCATGAACGTCGCCTTCGTCGTGGTCGTGATCGGAGGGCTCGGCAGCTTCTGGGGCGTGGTGATCGCCGCGTTCCTGGTGGGCGTGGTGCGCGGCGTCACCATCAATTTCGTCCCGGCCGCGGGCGAAGCGTCGATGTACGCGCTAATGTTCCTGGTGCTGATGTTCCGGCCGCGCGGCCTCCTCGGCGAACGCATCGAGAAATTCGAATGACAAACATCCGGCCCGGTTCAAAGTTTCGCCCCCTTATGATCGCGGCGGCCGCGCTCATCGCCCTGCCGCTCGCCATGCGCCTGTTCAACCTGACCGTCGACACGGCCTCGCAAGTGGTAATCATAGGCATAGCGGCGATGGGGCTCAACCTGCTCGTGGGATACACGGGGCTGGTGTCTTTCGGTCACAGCATTTGGTTCGGCATCGGCGCCTATTCCGCCGCGCTGGCGCAGAAGTACTGGTTCGCCGGCCAACTCGCGCTCCCCATCCTGTGCTCGCTCGCATTCGTCGCCGTGCTATCGACCATCGTGGGCGCGCTCATACTGCGCCGGCGCGGCGTGTACTTCTCGCTGCTCACGCTCGCGCTCGCAGCGCTAGTCTATTCGATTGCGTTCCGCTGGACCGAGGTGACCGGGGGCGAGGACGGCCTGGGCGGCTTGCAGCGCGGCAGCTTCGGGCCGATCAATTTTGACAATGCGCTCGTCTACTATGTCCTCGTCGCACTGATCGGCTTTGGCGTGTTCTACGTGCTGCTGCGGGTGGTGCGCTCACCTTTCGGCCATGTACTGGTCGCCATCCGCGAGAACCAGCTGCGCACCTCGTTCCTGGGCTACCCGGTCGATCACTACAGACTTGCGGCGTTCGTCCTGTCTGCAACGGTAACCGCGCTCGCCGGCGCGCTGACCGGATTCCAGCACTATCTCGTCTCGGCGGAGGCCACCTCGATCGCCTTTTCCGGCGAATTGCTGGCGATGGTGGTGATCGGGGGCATGCGCCATATCCTGGGGCCGGCCCTCGGCGTGCTGTTCTTCATTTTGTTCCGCGAATTATTTTCGATCTGGACCACGAACTGGCTGCTGTGGTTCGGCCTGATCTTCGTCGGCTTCGTGGTGTATTCGCCCGATGGCCTGGTCGGAATATGGGCCACGCTGCGGCGGCGCTGGCGACCCGCGCCCGAGAAGGCGGCCGCCATGAGCCAGCGCAACGTCGACGAACGCCTGCCGCTACCCGAGTTTCTGCGCCTGGGCACGCGCACGGGCACGGTGCTCGAGGTCCGTGCGGTGACCAAGCACTTCGGCGGCATCCAGGCGGTTGCCAGCGCAACTCTCGATATCCAAGCCGGGGAAGTGCATGCGCTGATCGGCCCGAACGGCGCCGGCAAGACCACGCTGTTCAATCTGGCGTCGGGCTTGTTTCCGCCGGATCGGGGCAGCGTGCGCCTGGAAGGTCTCGAGATCCAGCGCCTGCCGATCCATCGGATCTGCATGCACGGTCTCGCCCGTTCGTTCCAGATCACCAACCTGTTCCGCGGCCTTTCGATCTACGAAAATCTGCGTCTTTCGTTCCAGGCGGTGCATCCGGGGCGCTTCAACGCCTGGCGCGACGTCGACAGCTACGCCGAGGTAAATGCGGAAGCCGCAGAACTCGTCCGCTACCTCGGCCTGGAAGGGGTCGAGAACATCGAGGGCGGAGAACTTTCTTACGGCGGGCAACGACTGGTGGACCTGGGGATCGCCCTGGGCTCAAAACCGCGGGTGCTGCTGCTCGATGAGCCGCTCGCAGGCCTCGCGGCGGCCGAGCGCGAGCGCGTCTCCAACCTCGTGAGGAACATCGCCGCCGACATTCCGGTGCTGATCGTCGAGCATGACGTCGACCGCGTGCTCGACTTGTCCCATCGAGTCACGGTAATGAACGATGGCCAAGTGCTGATGGAAGGCACGCCGGACGAGGTGAGAGCCGACCGCCGCGTGCAGGAGGTCTACACCGGAACGGGAACGCCGCTCGTCACCGGCCGCGTCGCTGGCGAGGCGCGCGATCGCGCCGAGCTGCTGCGCTTCGAGAGCGTCAATGCCTTCTATGGCAAGAGCCACATCCTCAACGACGCGACACTGGACGTGCACGAGAGCGAGATCGTGGCGCTGGTGGGCCGCAATGGCGCGGGCAAGACCACTTTGCTGAGGACCCTGTGCGGGCTGGTTGCTTGCGCCTCGGGAAAGATCGAATTCGAAGGAATCAATATCGCTGGGGCAACGGCGCCGGATATCGCCCGCCTGGGGATCGGTTATGTGCCGCAGGGGCGCGGCCTGTTCGCCGGCATGACGGTGGCCGACAACCTCGCGCTCGGACGCCTCGCGCGCGCAACGGACGGCAGCCACGGAGTTGTATGGCATGAGGAGGATATCCTGCAATTCTTCCCGCGACTGAAGGACCGCATGCAGACGCCGGCCGATTACCTGTCCGGCGGGGAACAGCAGATGCTCGCCGTGGCGCGCGCACTTTCGGGCAATGTCCGGCTATTGCTGCTCGACGAGCCGTTTGAGGGCCTGGCGCCGACAATAGTGCAGGAACTGTTCACCGCGTTCGATCTGCTGCGCAAGCAGGTTTCCATCCTGATCGTCGAGCACAACCTGGATCTGGTGCTGGCGCTGGCCGACCGCGTGTTCGCGCTCGATCGGGGCGCGGTATTCCATCAGGGACCCGCCGAGCCGCTTTTGGCCGACCTCGAATACCGCAATCAGATCCTGTGGCTGTGAGCTGATTTCAATTCGACCGCGGCGCACGCGGATATCGGCCGGGGCATGTCAACACTTCGAGAAGCAAAGGCAATGGCGCAGCGCAAGATCGTCGTGGTAGGAAGCGGTGCAGCAGGTCTGTGCGCGGCACTGTCCGCACTGGAGGCGGCGCGCGAGCGCAATATCGACGCGCAGGTGACCGTAATCGAGCGGGCGCCCGAAGCGTCCTGCGGCGGCAACAGCCGCTGGAGTCCATCCAACATTCGCATGCTCGCACCGGAAGCGATGGATCCTGCGTTCGTGGACGAGGTCTTTGCGCAATCCTCCGGACGCGCGGACCGCGCTTATTTCGAACGCCTCGCGGCCGAGGCGCCGGCGACGGCAGGCTGGCTGCAGGCCAAGGGCGTGGCCTTCCATACCCCAGAT
>JAKAIH010000414.1 GCA_021825225.1 Pseudomonadota bacterium | reverse complement strand
TGCCGTGGTGCGTCCGGGCGCGGCCGCGCTCGAGAATCTATTGAGCGAAGCGGGCGCCACGGTGATCCAGTGCGTCAATGCCGAGGAAGGCATGGGTGCAAGCCTCGCCGCCGCGGTGAGCGCTTCTGGCAACGCGTCCGGCTGGGTCATTGCGCTGGCCGACATGCCCTACATCCGGCCGGAGACCATAGAGCAAGTCGCGGCCTGCCTGGCCGACGGTGCGGCCATCGCCGCGCCCGCCTACCGCGGCGAGCGCGGCCATCCGGTAGGCCTGTCGGCGCGCTTCCGGCCGCAGCTGCAGGCGCTGCGCGGCGACGCTGGAGCGCGCGCGCTGCTCAGGCAGCACGCAGGCCTGATCGAACTGATCGAAGTGGACGATCCCGGCGTCTGCCGCGACATCGACACGCCGGCCGACCTGTAGCCTGGCCGCGGCCGACGCGGCCGCGCTTCAGTAGTGAAACTCGGCGATCTCGAGGTTGTTGTCCTTCGCCGGCCAGTTCTGCATGGTGATCGTTTCGTCGTTGAAGCGCGCCGTCACCGGCCGCAACGGCTCTGCTGGCAGGAGCAATTTACCAGCCGATGCGCCGGGTACGCCGGGGTTGATTCCGGGCGGCACCTTGCCGTCGAGCAGGAAGATGTCGCGGCCAACGCCGAAGTAACCGCGCGGCCGGCTGATCATGACCACGCTGCCGGCGGTCGCGTCGCCCTTGGCAAAGTCCGCGGGACGCAGGTCCACGATATCGCTGGACCGCGGAAACGGCGAGCGGTAGATATGCGTGATCGCATGGCCCGGCACCTCGACGACGAATTCGTAATAGGCGTCCGGCTTCGCCGTAAACGGCCCCCACAGGCCATCGGCAGCGGTGATTTTCGTATGCACCGCCGCGCCCTCGCGCGCGCCGGTGGTCGGCGACACCTGGTAAATTTCCACCCTCGCACCTGCCACCGGCAGATTAGTGGGCACACCGCCCGGCATGTCGTTCACCTTGCCGTTCAGCACCACTTCGGCTTCGGGCACTATGTCCGTGCGCGCAGGAGGGTGGCCGGTGATGAAGCGGTACATCTGGGCGAAAGCGAGCGCACTGAAGCCGGTCTCGCGGTGATCGAGTTTCGGGATCACCACGTTTTCCGCACCCTTAAGCGCGGGACCGTCGTAGCCGACACCGGTCGGCGTCCCCGGTTTGCCGAGAAACCTGGCGTCGGGCTGCGCATACTTGTCGTTGTTGTCGCTGCGTATGGTCATGAAGCGCACGCCCGCGACCACCTCGTCCGGCCCGGCGTTGAGCTGTGTCAGAAACGCTCCTTTGCCGTTGAACTCGCTGCCGCGCGTCTGCTCCCAGTCGAACACGCCATGATTGGGCGTGCCGCATAGCACTGCCGCCGACACATACGCGGCGCCGCCGCCATTCTTGAGGTAATTGCGGATGGCATAGCCGCCGCGCGACTGTCCAACGAGCACTACCTTGTCGCTACCGGTAAGCTTGCGCACCTCGGCGACTTTCTGCGCGAGCTCGGCCATCTGCTCCGCGGTGGACGAGTGCAGCGGCTGCGGCTTGGCGTCCACGTTGCGCGCCAGCGGGTTCGGAAAATCGATGGCGAACAGCATCTTCGGATCGTAACCGTTCGATTCGAAGCGCCACTCGGTGGTCTCCCACAGCGCGGCGGTATCACCGTTGCCGTGCACGAACACGATGGGCGGCTCATGCCGCCCCGGCTGGAATGCGGCGCAGGCCGCCACCAACAGCAACAGGGGCAATGCGCGGGCCCGATAGAGCAGCTTGAACATGGCTTTCTCCCACTTGGCGTCGAACGCGACCGTGCCAATATACATCCACGTCGATTGCGGCGCTGCGCGCACGGTCCGCTGCGCACCGCTTATACTATGCAGGAATACTTGGCATCGTTATCTACGGAGTGTTTGTCGATGCGCCTGCGCACTATCGTATCCCTCGTCCCGCTGCTGTTGCTGCTCCCCGCCGCCACCGCACTCCCGGCCGCGCTGCCGCTCGACGTCAAAGGCCTGCCCACGCTCGCGCCTATGCTCTCGCAGGTAACTCCGGCCGTGGTCAATATTTCGGTAATCACGCGCGCGCCGATGGAGGACAACCCGCTGTTCCAGGATCCGCTGTTCCGGCGCTTCTTTAATATTCCGGAGCGCCCGCGCGAGGAGCAAAGCACCGGTTCGGGCGTGATCGTCGACCGCACGCACGGCTACGTGCTCACCAACAACCACGTGATCAACAATGCGCAGAAAATAGTGGTGACGCTGAAAGACCGGCGCACCCTCAAGGCGCAGCTGGTGGGAACCGATCCGGGCACCGACGTCGCCGTGCTTAAAATCGACGCGCACAACCTGGCCGAACTCAAGTTCGGCGATTCCGACGCCCTCAACGTGGGCGATTTCGTGGTCGCCATCGGCAACCCCTTCGGCATCGGGCAGACCGTCACTTCCGGCATCGTCAGCGCCCTCGGCCGCACCGGCCTGGGCATCGAGGGCTACGAGGATTTCATCCAGACCGATGCGTCGATCAACCCCGGCAACTCGGGCGGCGCGCTGGTGAACCTCGCCGGCCAGCTGATCGGCATCAACACCGCCATCATCGGGCCCTCCGGCAGCAGCGCCGGCATCGGTTTCGCCGTGCCCTCGAACATGGTGCGCAGCGTAATGGAACAGATCATCCGCTTCGGCGAAGTGCGCCGCGGACGCGTCGGCGTGGTTACGCAGGACCTGACGCACGAGCTGGCGCAATCGCTGGCGGCGGATTCGCTCGAGGGCGCCGTGGTGGTCAAGGTCGAGCCGGGCTCGCCCGCGGAGAAAGCCGGCCTGAAGCCGCGCGATATCGTGCTCGCCATCAACGGCAAACCGGTGCGCGGCTCGGCCGATTTGCGCAACCGCATGGGCCTGATCCCGGTGGGAGAACAGGTGGAACTGCGCGTGCAGCGCGGCGGGCGGCCGCTGGACCTGCGCTTGCGCATCGCCGAGCTCTATACCACGACCGCAATCCCGGGCGAGGCGGTGCCGCAGCTCGCCGGCGTGCGCGTGTCCAATATCGAACAGGGCATGCCTGTGTACGGCATGGTCGAAGGGGCGATCATCACCCGCATCGAACCCGGCTCGCCCGGCGCGAAGACCGGCCTGCAGCCGGGCGACGTGCTCTATGGCGTGAACCGCAAGCGCGTGCGTTCGGTGGCGGAGTTGCTCGCCGCCTTGCGCCGGGCCGAGCGGCCATTGCGCATTTTCCTGCTGCGCGGGGATTCGCGCCTGACGCTGACGATACGCTAACAGCGCGCCATGAGCGTCGCGCTGTAACGCTTCCCGGCGGCGCGCGCTGCCGCACCTGAGCATGCAGCCGCAGGCGTAAAATGCGCATCATCCCCACCTCCCGAGATTCCCGATGAACACAACCGCCTCGACCAGCCTACCCGTCAGCGCGCAGGACGTAGCCGACGCCGCCGCGCGCCTCGAAGGGCACGCGCACCGCACGCCGGTGCTGCATTCGCGCACC
>JAKAIH010000413.1 GCA_021825225.1 Pseudomonadota bacterium | reverse complement strand
CCCACCATGGGCGACTTGACCAAATGACCCTGGATCTCGGCCGGCTCGGCCGCGGCGGCGGGTGCGGGCGCCGCTGGAGCTGCCGGGGCCACGACCGGACCCGGGGCGGCATAGGTGACCCCGGCACCGCCGCTCTTGACGATTTTGACTTTCTCCTCGCCCTCGGTGACCTCCAATTCGGAAATACCCGATTCCTGCACCAGGTCGATTAATTTCTTCAGTTTGCGCAAATCCATGGCGATGGTTCCTCCTTGCTGCGCGGCGAGCGGCCCGCGCGCCGGAATGCGATATCAGGTCCGACGCAGAATTGATTGCAGCGCAAGCTCGTAACCTTGGCTGCCCAGACCGCAAATCGTACCGGCCGCCAAATCGGAAAAATAGGAATGGCTGCGAAACGGTTCGCGCGCGTGAATATTGGAAAGATGCACTTCAACGAACGGGATCGCCACTCCCGCCAGGGCGTCGCGCAAGGCGACACTGGTATGGGTGAAACCGGCGGGGTTGATGATTATGGCGGTGACCTGCTGCTTCTTTGCCAATTGCACCCGGTCGATAAGCTCCCCTTCATGATTGCTCTGGAAGCAAGTCACCGTTGCGCCCGCAGCCTTGCCTTGGGTGATCAGGCGGCGATTGATAAGCGCCAGAGTCTCGCGACCATAGATCCCGGGCTCACGCGTGCCCAATAAATTCAGGTTCGGTCCGTGCAGGACCAGAATCTTCTTCGAACCCTGCCGGATTCGGTCTTTGCTTTTGAATGAAGCTGGGCTAGATGTCGGCTTGGGCATGTCTGCAAGTTTGCCGCAAATAGGTGCCAAATGTCCAGCTTTTCAAGGAAGTTCTACCATATCCCCTGTATGGTGCCGATCGCTACTGGAGCAGCGGCAAGAGTACCGCGTCCAAAGCTGCTTCGGTCAAGGCCCCAGCATGCGTATAGACCACTCTTCGTGTCCGGTCGAGCACGACGGTGAAGGGCAGCACCCCCCCCTCGTTACCTAAATCCTTGCTCATCGCCAAAGTTTCCGCGCCGGCGATCAACAAGCCATAATCGATCCTCATCTCCATTGCATAAGCCTTGACTTTGTCCACATCATCGATGGCAATGCCGACCAATTCGACGCCGTTCGACACATATTTACTATGTACTCTGATTAATTCCGGAATTTCCTCGCGGCAGGGTGGGCACCACGTAGCCCAAAAGTTGACCACCAGTATTTTTCCTTCTTGATGAACAAGTGTCTGCTTTTTGCCGTCCAGTCCGGCAAGCGGCGCCCGCAGGAGTCTGCGGACGGCGGCTTGGCTCGCCGCAGAGCCAAAGCTCGTGTGGCTGAAATAATAGCCGGCAATTCCGGCAACCGCTGCAACCGCCAGGAAGATGGCGGTCTGCAGTCCCCTATTCACCGCTGGCGACCAAGGTCCGCACTGCGTCCAGATTTGCGCGCTCCAAAGGACGGCCCAGGGGCGAGGTCTTGACGCTGCGGCGCTCGTCGTCGGGCCAGTAGACTGCCACGCGCACCGGCGTGCCTTGCCAGTCCATGGACAACACGCTTACCGCCCGCTCCTGATTGCCGCTGTAACGGCGTAACTCCGATATTTGGTAGGGAATATTGCGATTCAGCAGGAAGATTTCCAGCTCCTTGCCGCTATCGGTAAATACCTGCAAATCGATATCGGCGTAGCGCGCGGCCGTGCCTTTAAGCACCGGGCCGGTGAGATAGGGTTTGAAATCCGCCAGCTGCTCCATCGCCGCCAGCGCCTGGCTGCGCAGGTAGCGCAGGCGTTCACGCTGCTCCTCGCCCTGATACAGGGACTGATATACCCGCAGCTCGGCTTCGATCTCGTCGTTGTTGGGCAGGGATTGGGTGTCGCCGGCGCCGAGTTGGCGCGCCGCCTTGCGCTTGGCCATGGCGAAATCTTCGATGCCGTCTTCGGCCATGATACGCGCCGCCGCCGCAGCGATGCGGGCGCGCATATGTTGTTGTTTAAGCTTTTGCTCCTTGGGCATCGCAGCACTCCGCGTACGCATGCAAGAATAATAGCTCAGCGGGGTGGCGAGTGAAATACGGTAAACTCGCGCACGACATCGTATTGAGGCCAAAGTCGGCGAAGCCGCCTCGAACAGCATGCCTGCCACCAACTTGCGGTAAGCGACTAAATACTAAACCGGGTCTTACCCATGCACATCCACATTCTCGGCATTTGCGGCACCTTCATGGGCGGCCTGGCGACGATCGCACGGCAGGCGGGCCACGAGGTGACGGGCTGCGATGCCAACGTCTATCCGCCGATGAGCAGTCAGCTCCAAGCCCAGGGCATAGACCTGGTCGAAGGCTATGGTGCCGAGCAACTCGCGCTGCAACCAGATTTGTGGGTTATCGGCAATGTAGTCACGCGCGGTACACCCTTGATGGAAGAAATCCTTGATCGGGGCGAGCCCTATGTCTCCGGTCCGCAGTGGCTGGCGGAGAACATCCTTCGTGGTAAGTGGGTACTCGCAGTCGCTGGTACCCACGGCAAGACGACGACTTCAGCCATGCTCGCCTGGATTCTGGAGGCAGACGGAAAGCACCCGGGCTTTCTGATCGGTGGCGTGCCGCAGAACTTTGGCGTTTCTGCCCGCCTCAGCGATTCCCCTTATTTTGTGATCGAGGCGGACGAATACGACACGGCGTTCTTCGACAAACGGTCCAAATTCCTCCATTACCATCCCAAAACAGCGGTCTTGAACAACTTAGAGTTCGATCACGCCGACATCTTCTCCGACTTGGCTGCGATCGAGCAGCAATTTCACCATTTCGTACGAACCATTCCAAGATCCGGCCTAGTGGTCGAAAACGCGGCCGATCCGGCGCTCGAGCGAGTGCTTAGCCGTGGCTGCTGGACATCGGTAGAAAAATTCGGCGACGGAGGCTGCTGGCAGGCGGAGGTGCTGGACGTCGACAGCTTTGACGTGCGCTACAGCGGAAAAGAGCAGGGCACGATACGCTGGAGTCTGCTCGGGGAGCATAACCGTTCCAACGCGCTCGCCGCCATCGCCGCCGCCCGCCACGCCGGCGTGGATCCCGCCGCTGCCTGCGCAGCACTAGGCCGCTTCGACAACGTCAAGCGGCGCATGGAACTGCGCGGTGTCGCCGCAGGAGTAGCGGTCTACGACGACTTCGCGCACCATCCCACCGCGATTGCGACCACCCTGGCCGGCCTGCGGCGCAAGGTAGGCAAGGCGCGCATTCTGGCGGTGCTCGAACCGCGCTCCAATACCATGAAACTCGGCGTCATGAAGGATGCGTTGCCGGCCAGCCTGGCCGAGGCCGATCGGGTGTACTGCTACAGCACCGGACTGGACTGGAACCCCGCGAGCGTACTCGCTCCGCTGGGCGCCAAAGCGGTCTGCCACGGGGATCTCGACACCCTGGTTGCCGCCATCTGTGCCGAGGCGAGGCCGGGAGACCAGGTGCTGGTCATGTCCAACGGCGGTTTCGGCGGCATACACCAGAGACTGCTCGATCGGCT
>JAKAIH010000412.1 GCA_021825225.1 Pseudomonadota bacterium | reverse complement strand
GAGCAATCGCGCCGCGGCCGACGCCGTCGTCGCCGATATCGAAGCCGGGGGCGGGCAGGCGATCGCGGTGGCGGCCGATGTCTCCTCGGAGGCGGAGGTGGTCAAATTGTTCCAGACCGTCGACCGGAGGCTGGGACCACTCACGGCGCTGGTCAACAACGCCGGCATACTCGAGACGCAGATGCGGGTCGAGAACATGGATGCGGCGCGTCTCACGCGCATATTTGCGGCGAATGTCACCGGCTGTTTCCTGTGCGCGCGCGAGGCGGTGCGGCGCATGTCGATCAGGCACGGCGGCAGCGGCGGCGCCATCGTCAACGTTTCCTCGGCGGCGGCGCGACTGGGCTCGGCCGGCGAATACGTCGATTACGCCGCGTCCAAGGGCGCGGTCGATACCCTGACCATCGGCCTTGCGCGCGAGGTCGCCACCGAGGGCATACGCGTCAATGCCGTGCGGCCCGGCTTCATCCATACCGATATTCACGCGAGCGGCGGAGAACCGGGCCGGGTGGACCGCATCAAGGATTCCGTACCGATGAAGCGCGGCGGGCAGCCGGAGGAAATCGCCGGCGCCATCCTGTGGCTGCTCTCGGACGAAGCCTCCTACGCGACCGGCACGTTCATCGACCTGGCGGGCGGGCGATGAGCCTTGCCATCATGTCCATGATGATCGAAGGGTTTCGTGTGCGGAAATTGGCGCCGGTCCGCACGATCTCGTAGCCGCCGCCGCTTTGGTGGCGTATAAATGGTTTACAAGACGTCGCCGCGCTAGCGGGGTTCTCATGCGGATGAAAGCCGGGGCGTCCTTGATTCCGCGGGCCGCGTTGCGAGCCGGAATCCGGGCGCGGAGCGCACCGAGCCTTGTCGTGCGCGGGAAATCATCGGTCGAGACCACGCGGTGTTCTTCGCGCGATCATGGACACGGAACGACCGGCGCCGGTCTGCGCCTGCTTGGCTTTGGAGTTTATGAACGCAACGAGTCCCATACCTCATGTATTGATCGTCGAGGACGACCAGGACAGCCGCGAGCTGCTCAAACTGCTGCTCGAGGCAAACGGCTACCGTGTTACGACGGCACAGGACGGGCTCGCGGCGCTGGCCGCCGCGCGCCGCGACCGGCCCGCTGCGATCGTTTCCGACGCCTTGATGCCGAAGATGGACGGCTTTTCGCTGTGCCGCCGATGGATGCGGGACGCGGAGCTGCGGACTATCCCGTTCATTTTCTACTCCGCCAGCTACCTGCATCCGCAGGACGAGCAACTCGCCCTGGCCTTGGGCGCGGTACGCTATCTGACCAAGCCGCTGAAGGCGGAGGCATTTCTTACTGAACTGCGCGCGGTGCTGCAGCAGTGGGCCGGCCAGGCCGCGCCGGCCCCGTCCGCGCAGCTCGACGAACTTGCTACCTACGCGCTGCAGGAGTCGGCGCTCTCGCGCAAGCTCACCGAAAAAATTGCGCAATTGGAGGCGACGAACCGCAAGCTGCAGCAGAGCGAGGCGCGCTTTCGCAGCCTGACCGAGATGTCCTCGGATTTCTACTGGGAAAGCGATGCGACGCACCGGCTTACGCTGCGGACTTCCGCGCGCGGAAAGCCGAGCACGGTCGCCGCGTTCGAGGGCAGCGCGCAAATCGGCAGGCGCCGGTGGGAAATTCCGCATCTGACTCCCGGCGCAGCCGGGTGGGAAGAGCACCGGGCGGCGCTGGACGCGCACCGGCCGTTCCGCGACTTCGTGCTGTCGCGCCTGGGCACCGACGGCGGCGAGCGCTTCATTTCGATCAACGGCGATCCGGTGTTCGATGCGGCCGGAACGTTCATGGGCTACCGCGGCGTCGGCACGGACATTACCGAGCGCAAAATGGCGGAGGCCGCCCTGGCGCGCGAAAGCGACCGCAATCGGATATTCCTGCGCAATGCCAGCGATGGCGTGCATATCCTCGACGCCGACGGCAAGGTGCTGGAGGTGAGCGATTCGTTCTGCGAGATGCTCGGCTACAGCCGCGAGGAGCTGCTGGGCGCAAATGTCTCGCTGTGGGATGCGCGGTGGTCTGCGCTGCGGCTCAAGCAAGTCATCGCAGAGCAGATTGCGAATCAGGACCGCTCGACCCTGGAAACCAGGCACAGGCGACGCGATGGGAGCCTGTTCGACGTCGAGGTCACCGGTCGCGGCCTTGAACTGGATGGCAGACCGGTGTTGTTCAATTCCGCACGCGACATTACCGAACGCAAGGCGGCGCAGGCGAACATCCATCGACTGAGTCAGCTGTATGCCGCATTGAGCCAGTGCAACGAAGCCATCGTGCGCTGCGCCAGCGAGGAAGAGTTGTTCCCGCGAATATGCCGCGATGCGGTGCAGTTCGGCGGCATGAAGATGGCATGGATCGGGCTCATCGATCCGGACACCCGGCTGGTTCGGTTCCGCGCGCGTTTCGGCGATGACGCCGACGCGTACCTTCAAGGCGTGGAAATTTCGGTGGATGCGGACAGCCCCCTCGGCCACGGCCCGACCGGCGTGGCGATCCGCGAGAATCGGCCGGTGTGGCATCAGAATTTCCAGGACGACCCGCCGACTGCGCCATGGCATGAGCGGCGCACGCGCTTCGGCTGGGGCGCTTCCGCCTCGATACCGCTGCATCGGGGTGGCGCCCCGGTTGGCGTTCTGACGCTGTATGCGGCCGAGGCCGGCGCTTTTGACGAGGCCGCGCGCCGTCTGCTGATTGAAATGGCGACGGACATCAGCTTCGCGCTCGACAATTTCGCCAGAGAGGCTGCGCGCGCACGCGCCGAAGAGCAGATCCGCCGCCATGTCGTGCAAATTGAAAACGCGTTCTTGAGCACGGTGCGGATGGCTACCGCCCTGGGCGAAATGCGCGACCCCTACACCGCCGGCCATCAGCGCCGGGTGGCGGAGATCGCGGTTGCGATCGGTGCCGCGCTCGGTTTCGACGCGCGCCGGCAGGAAGGGCTGCGCATCGCGGGCTATTTGCACGACATCGGCAAAATCAAAATCCCGTCGGAGATCCTGTCCAAACCCGGAAGACTGAGTCCGGCCGAATTGCAGTTGGTCAAGGGACACGCCCAGGCGAGCTATGACGTGCTGAAGCATCTCGAATGTCCCTGGCCGGTGGCCGAGGTCGCGCTGCAGCATCATGAGCGCATGGACGGCAGCGGCTATCCCCAGGGGCTCAAGGGCGAGGCGATCCGGATCGAGGCGCGCATCGTCGCCGTGGCCGACGTGGTCGAAGCGATGTCCTTGCACCGTCCGTATCGCCCCGGCCTGGGTATCGAAACGGCGCTGGCCGAAATCGAACGCGGCCGCGGCAGCGCATACGATGCCGGGGTCGTGGACGCCTGCCTGCGCCTGTTTCGCGAGAAGAATTTCGTATTGCCGGCATGAGTTCTTTGAGGCCGCGCCGAATAACCGGCTTCGGCTCCGCCCGGCGCCGCGCCGCCACTGGATAAACATACAGCTATCATTTATAGTTGTGCCCGTGGCAACCGCCTCTACCCTCGATACCCTGAACCCC
>JAKAIH010000005.1 GCA_021825225.1 Pseudomonadota bacterium | reverse complement strand
GCACCCTGGCGGCGGTCGCTGCGGGAATGTCGGATAACCTGATCGAGCGCGCCGCGGACGTGATGCTGAAGGAAGGGCGCAAGCTGGTGCTGGTGCCGCGCGAGACGCCGTTCTCGGCGATTCACCTGGAGGCCATGCTCAAGCTCGCGCGTGCCGGCGCCGTCATCCTGCCGGCGAACCCGGGCTTCTACCACCGGCCGCAGAGCGTCGCCGCTGTGGTCGATTTCATTGTCGCACGCGTGCTCGACCAACTCGGCGTCGAGCACAAGCTGATGCAGCGCTGGGGCGAGAACAATTAACCCTTCAGGGTTTCGCGCGCGATGATCAGCTTCTGCACCTCGGTCGCGCCTTCGTAGATGCGCAGCGCGCGAATCTCGCGGTAGAGCTTTTCCACCGGGTAGCCGCTCACCACGCCCAGGCCGCCGAACATCTGCAGCGCGCGGTCGATGACCTGCTGCGCCGATTCGGTCGCCACCATCTTGGCCATCGCCGCTTCGCGCGTGGTGCGCGCACCTTTGACGTCGCGCAGCCAGGCGGCGCGGTAGGTGAGCAGCGCCGCACTGTCGATCGCGGTGGCCATGTCGGCGATCGCCGCCTGCGTGAGCTGGAAATCGGCCAGCGTCTGGCCGAACATTTTGCGCCCCTTGGCTCGATCCAAAGCCTCGTCCAAAGCGCGCCGCGCGAACCCGAGCGCCGCGGCGGCAACCGACGCGCGGAAAATATCCAGCGTCTGCATCGCCACCTTGAAACCCTGGCCGGATTCCCCCAGGCGCTGCTTTGCGCTCACGCGGCAGCCGCGAAAGCGCAGGCTGGCGAGCGGGTGCGGCGCGATGAGTTCGATGCGCGCGGCCACCTCGAGGCCGGGCGTGTCGGCATCGACGACGAATGCGCTGATGCCGCGCGCGCCGGCGGCCTCTCCGGTGCGCGCGAACACGCAGTAGAAATCGGCAATGCCGCCGTTGGAAATCCAGGTCTTCTCGCCGTCGAGCACATAGTGCTCGCCTTCGCGGCGCGCGCTGGTACTCATGGCGCCCACGTCCGATCCGGCGTCGGGCTCGGACAGCGCGAACGCGGCGATCGCCTCGCCGCGCGCCACGCGCGGCAGATAGCGCTGCTTCAGTTCCTCGCTGCCGGCGATGGATATCGCGCCCGAACCCAGGCCCTGCATGGCGAAGGCGAAATCGGCCAGTCCCTCGTGGCGCGCCAGCGTCTCGCGCGCGATGCACAGCGAACGCGAATCGATGTCCGCGGCGGCGCCGCCGTAGGCCGCGGGCACGCAATGCCTGAGCCAGCCGCCGCTGCCCAGGCGCCTCACCAGATCGCGGCACAGCGCATCCACGTCGCCGTGGTCCAGCTGCGCGAGGTTCGCCCCTGCCCAGGCCTCCAGATCGGCCGCAAGTCGGCGCTGCGGTGTGTCGAAGAACGGCCAGTCGAGGTAGGTCCTGTCGCTCATGCGGGCATGCTCAGCTGATGGTCGTGGCGAGGAAAGACAGGGAGCGCCCGTGCGCAAGCGCGGCGCTTTGCTGGTTGTAGGCAGCGCGGTCCCAGCAATTGAAACCGTGATTGGCGCCCGGATAAACGTCGATGCGCACCCCCTCGCGTCCGGCGAACGTTTTCTTCACCGCCGCAACTGCGGACTCCGGAATATGGCTGTCATTGCCGGCGAAGTGGAACAGCAGCGGGCACTTTATCTTTCCTGCCTCCTCGAGCTTGGTGTGAATGCCGCCGGCGTAATAGCACACCGCTGCGTCCACGCCGGCGTTGGCTGCGCACAGGTAGGACAACATCCCGCCCATGCAGTAACCGACCGAGGCCACCTTGCCGCTGCATTCGGGCAGACCGCGCAACGCGGCGACCGTCGCCGCCAGATCCTTCACGCCCGCGGCGAAATCCATTTTCTGCATGTAACCCATGCCCTTTTGCATGTCGTCCGGACCGTAACCCAGATCGACCATGGGCTGCATGCGCCAGAACAGATCCGGAGCAAGCACGGTGTAGCCGTCGCTCGCATATTGGTCCGCCACGCCCTGTATATGCGCGTTGACGCCGAAAATCTCCTGGATCAGGACGATGCCCGGACCTTTGACGCCTTTGTCTGTGTGATGCGGCAGCGACAGATAGCCTTTGAAACTGCCGCCGTCATGTGCCTTGATGTCTATCCAGCGTGAATTCATCGCCAGCTCCTTTGCTTGTTTTTCGAATCCGCTTCCGGATCGTCCGGGGAAGAGTTCAATATATTGGGACCGGGCTGTTTGTGCAAGCCATGGACCAGGAGCGCGCGAATGCCGCCGGCCGGCGTCTGCGCAAAGCGCTCCCGCGATTTGACCGCGGTCCCCGCATTTTTCCAGGATAATCGCCGTTCTCATGACCAACCGAGCGGTATTCCTGCTGTCGCTCGCGGCGTTCGCGAGCGCGGCCAGCCTGCGCGCGACCGATACGCTGCTGCCCCAGCTCGCCGCGGAATTCTCGGTCACCACCGGCGGCGCCGCCTCGGTCGTGACTGCGTTCGCCGTCTCCTACGGGCTGCTGCAAGCCGTCTATGGACCGCTGGGCGACCGCTACGGCAAATACCTCATGGTCTGTGCCGCCACCCTCGTATCCTCCCTGGGCACCTTCGCCTGCGCCGCAGCGCCTACGCTGCATCTCCTCGTCATCGCGCGCTTCGCCGCCGGCGCGACAGTGGGTGCGCTGATCCCGCTGTCGATGGCCTGGATCGGCGACGTCGTCGCTTACGAGCAGCGCCAGGCGCGGATCGCGCGCTTCGCGCTCGGGCAGATTTTCGGCACCGCCTTCGGCCAATCGGTCGCGGGCGTACTGGCGGAGCATTTCGGCTGGCGCGCGATCTTCGTCGTGCTCGGCGTGCTCTACCTCGTGGTCGGCGCGCTGCTGCTGCTCGAACTGCGGCGCAATCCGCTCACGCGCCGCTCGGCCGGCGACGCGACAGTGACGATCTACGCCGGCCTTGCGCGCATGGCGGGCCTGCTCACGCACCGCTGGGTGCGCGTCGTCGTCGGCATCGTGTTCGCCGAAGGCGTAATGATGTTCGGCTCGATCGCATTCATTCCGGTGCACCTGCAGCATCGCTTTGCGCTCGGTCCGGCGGCGGCCGGCGCAATGGCCAGCGCCTATGCCGCGGGCGGGATGCTGTACGCGCTCAGCGCGCGGCGCTTCGTGGCGCGGCTCGGCGAAGGCGGTCTCGCTGCGGGCGGCGGACTTATTCTCGCCGCCGGCTATATCTGGCTCGCATTCGCTCCGGCGGCCTGGGCTTGCCTGCCAGGGATAGTGGCGATCGGCATCGGCCTGTATATGCTGCACAACACGCTGCAGGTCAACGCCACCCAGATGGCGCCGGCCTCGCGCGGCTCGGCGGTGTCGCTGTTCGCACTGTGCCTGTTCAGCGGCCAGTCGGCCGGTGTCTGGCTGGCCGGAAGAGTAGTCGATGCCTACGGCACCACGCCGGTGTTCGTCGCGGTGTCGCTGGGCCTGGCCCTGCTCGGATTCGGTTTTCGCTGGCAGCTGAAAATTCAGGCACAGTCCGTCCGCACCTGAATTCCGGGGCGCACGCACGCAGGTGCGTCCGCCGCGCGATCGAATCGGCAGGCGTTGAAAGGTATTTTTTGCAACGGCCGCCCCAGGGGAGCGCGGGGGGAGCTGTCCCCCCGCATTGTTGCTCTTACACCTCCGGCTTCACTCCGGCAGTGTTGATCACTTTGGACCACTTGGTGATTTCATCCGCGAGGAACTTTGCGGCCTGCTCGGGGTTATTGCCAACGGGTATGATACCGAGCGATTCGAACCGGCTCTTGATGTCGTTCGCGGCAATCACCTTGGCGACTTCCCCCGACAGGCGGTTGACGATGTCGCGCGACGTACCCGCGGGCGCGAGGAACATGACCCAGGTCGAGGATTCCAGCGGCGGGCCGCCGGCCTCGGCCATGGTCGGCACCTCCGGCGCGGAACTGAGGCGTTTGTTCGAGAACATCGCCAGCGCCTTGATCTTGCCGCCGCGCACTTGCGGCATCAGGGAACTCGGCGTGTCGACCAGGATCTGGATATTGCCGCCCATTTCGTCCTGCAGCGCGGGCGCGGTGCCCTTATACGGAATGTGCACCATGTCGATGCCGGCGGTCTGCTTGAACAGCTCGGTCGTCAGGTGCGCCGCCGCGCCGATGCCGGAAGAGCCGAAGGAGATCTTGCCCGGATTGGCCTTGGCATAGGCGATCAGTTCCTTCACGTCCTTGGGCGGAAAATTGTTATTGGCCGTCATGATCAGGGGCGCGATGCCGGCGAGCGACACCGGGGCGAAACTCTTCACCGGGTCGTAGGGCAGCTTGCCCGCGTAGAGCGTGGCGTTCGCCGCGTGTGCCGCAATCACGGTGAGAAACGTGTAACCGTCGGGCGCCGCCTTCGCCGCCAGGTCCGCGCCGAGTATCGAGTTCGCTCCGGGCTTGTTCTCCACCACGATGTTCCAGCCGGTATTTTCCTGCACCTTCTGCGCCACGATTCGCGTCACGTTGTCGGTGATTCCCCCAGGCGGGTAGGGAACGATCCATCGGATGGGCTTCGACGGGTAGGCTTGGGCGGCGGCGCCCGCGCTCCAGGCGAGCGCGGCGACGAGGGCGGTCACTTTAATCAGACGCAACATATCGATTCCTCCTTTGGTTGGTCAATCGGCAATGCGCAAAGCCGGCACCGTCACAACGGCGGCCGGCGCAAGTGGTGGTCGGTTCCCTGCTGATAGGCATGCGCCGCGCGCAACACCAGATCCTCGCGCTGCATCGGCCCCACCAGCTGCAACCCTATGGGCAGACCGTCCCTGGAAAAGCCGCAGGGCACGGACATCGCAGGCTGCTGCGTGAGGTTGAAGGGGAAGGAGAACGGCGTCCACCAGGTCCAGTCCTCTTCGCACGCCGGGCGCTCCGGCGCGACCACGCCGGCAGCGAAGGCCGGAATCGCGGTCGAAGGTGTGAGCAGCAAATCGTATTTCTGGTGGAAGCGCTTCATGTGCTCGCCCAGGGCCCCGCGCGCATTGACCGCATCGAGGTAGCGCGCGAGCGTGTGCTTCGAGCCGCTGGCGCAGGCCTGCTGCAGGCCCGGGTCGAGCAGCGCGAACTTTTCCCGGGCCATGTTGCGCAGCAAATTGTAGGCGCCCGCGGTCCAGTGCACCCAGAAGATGTCGCGGCAATCGGCAAAACCCGGATCGACTTCTTCCACCTGCGCGCCCATGCCGGCCAGCACTTTGGCCGCTTCGGCTACGCACGCTGCGACTTCGGCATCCACGTGTTTCACGTAACCCAGCCGCGGGCTGTAGGCGATGCGCAGGCCCTGCACTCCGGCGTCCAGCCCTTTGGTCCAGTCGATATCGGCGTAGGGCAGCGCGGTCCAGTCGCGCGCATCGGGCCGCGCCAGGACGTTGAGCATCAGCGCGCAATCGGCGGCCGTGCGCGCGATCGGACCCACATGCGCCACCGTGCCGAAAGGCGAAAGCGGCCAGGCCGGCACGCGGCCGAAGCCGGCCTTGATGCCGGAAAGGCCGGTGAAAGAGCAGGGGATACGGATCGAGCCGCCGCCGTCGGTGCCCACCGCAAGCGTACCCATGCCGGCAGCCACTTGCGCCGACGCGCCGCCGCTGGAGCCGCCGGGCGTGCGTTCGGTGTTCCAGGGATTGCGCGTGATGCCGGTGAGCGCGCTGTCGGTCACCCCTTTCCAGCCGAATTCCGGAGTGCAGGTCTTGCCCAGCAGCACCGCGCCGGCCTCGCGCAAGCGCGCCGTCGCCGGCGCGTCTTCGAGCCATGGCCCGGCCGGATCGACCGTCCTCGAACCGCGCAGCGTGGGCCAGCCGCGCGTGAGGAGCAGATCCTTGATCGAGACCGGCACGCCGTCGAGCGCGCCCAGCGGCGCGCCTTGTGCCCAGCGCGCTTGCGCGGCGCGCGCCGCCGCGAGCGCAGCTTCCTCATCGACGACGCAATAGGCGTTGAGCTTCGGATTGAGTTCGCGTATGCGCGCGAGCACCGCCTGTGTCACCTCGACCGGCGACAATTGTTTCGCACGGTAGCTGCGCACCAATTCCGTTGCGCTGGTATAGACGAGGTCTGCACTCATCGTGCCCCCCTTTTACGCGATGCGCTTGAGCGCGGCGGCGAGCGTGCCCACCATCTGATCGATATGGCTTTTCTCGACGATCAAGGGCGGCGACAGCGCGAGCGTATCTCCCGCGGGCCGCACCAGCAGGCCATTGGCGTAGCAATCGGTGAAGACGTCGAACGCACGCGCACCGACTTGCCCGGCGCGCGGCGCGACTTCGATCACACCGATCAGCCCCAGATTGCGGATGTCGATGACATTGGGCAGGCCCTTGAGCGTGTGCAGCGCCTGCTCGAAATACGGCGCGATCGCAGCCGCGCGCTCGAACAGGCCTTCCTCGCGGTACAGGTCGATGGTGGCGCTCGCGGCGGCCGCGGCGACCGGGTGCCCGGAATAAGTGTAGCCGTGAAACAGCTCGATCGCGCCCGGCGGCCCCTGCATGAAGGCGTCGTGGACGCGATCGTGCGCGATCACGCCACCCATCGGTATGGTGCCGTTGGTAACGCCCTTGGCAAAAGTCATGAGATCGGGCGTGACGCCGAAATATTCGGCCGCAAAAGCCCTGCCCAGGCGGCCGAAGCCGGTGATCACCTCGTCGAATATGAGCAGGATGCCGTGCTTGTCGCAGATCGCGCGCAGGCGCTCCAGGTAGCCCTTGGGCGGAATCAGGCCGCCAGTGGAGCCGGCCACCGGCTCTACGATCACCGCCGCGATGTTGGACGCGTCATGCAGCGGGATGATGCGCTGCTCCAGTTCGTCCGCGAGATGCGCACCCCATTCCGGCTGGCCGCGCGAATACGCCTGTTGCTCCAGGTCCCAGGTATGGCGCAGATGGTCCACGCGCGGCAGCAGCGCGCCGAAGGTCTTGCGGTTATTGGTCATGCCGCCGACCGAAATGCCGCCGAAGCCGGTCCCATGGTAGCCGCGCTCGCGTCCGATCAAGACCGTGCGCTGGCCCTCGCCGCGTGCACGGTGGTAGGCGAGCGCGATCTTGAGCGCACTGTCGACCGCCTCCGAACCGGAGTTGGCGAAAAACACGTGATCGAGACCGGGCGGCGCCAGCGCGGCGATTTTCTGCGCCGCCTCGAACGCCTGCGGATGCCCCATCTGAAACGTGGGCGCATAGTCGAGCCGGTCGAGCTGCGCCTTCACCGCGTTGATGATGTTCTCGCGTCCGTGACCGGCATTGACGCACCACAAGCCCGCCGTGCCGTCGAGCACCTTGCGCCCGTCGTGCGCGGTGAAATGCATATCCTTGGCGGCGACGAGCAGGCGCGGCGCCTGCTTGAACTGCCGGTTCGCGGAGAACGGCATCCAGAACGCCGACAGGTCTATTCCGAGCTGGGTTTCGATGGTTCCCATGAGATCTCTCCCGCCCTAGCTTTTGGCCTGGTCGACGAACTCGCCCAGCGCCTGGTTGAATGCGTCGGGCTGCTCCAGGTTGGATAGATGCGCAGCCGAGGGAATGATGACCAGCTTCGAGCCGGGCATGGCCCGGTGGATATCCTCGGCCATCGCCACCGGCGTGCCCGGATCGTCCTTGCCCACGATCACCAGGCTGGGACAGCGGATTTCATTGAGCCGCGCAGTCAGATTGATTTTAGGAATCGCGTGGCAGCAGCCGACAAAGCCCGGCACAGGCGTGCTGCGGATCATGGCCGCCACTTTCTCCACCACTTCCGGCCGCTGCTGCCGGTAGGACGCGGTAAACCAGCGCGCAAGGGTGGGCTCGACCATCGGCTCCATGCCCTGCGCTTCAACCGTCTTGATGCGTTCGGCCCAGGTGCCGGCCGCTTCGGCGGGGTAGCGGCTGCTGGTGTCGCACAACGCGAGACTCTTGAACACGCCCGGATACTTGAGCGCGAAGGTCTGGCCTATCATCCCGCCCATGGACAAGCCGACAAAGTGCGTGGACTTCGCCCCCAGTGCCTGCAGCAGCGCCTGCAGGTCGTCAGCCAGCAGCTCCAGCGTATAGGCGCCGGCCGGGGCGCTGCTGCCGCCATGGCCGCGCGTGTCGTAGCGCAGTACCTTGTAGCGCTTGGACAGGCGCTTCGCTTCCTCGTCCCACATATGCAGATTGCAGGCGAGAGAATGGCTCATGGTGAGCCAGGGACCCTCGCCCTCCACGGTGTAATTGATGTCTATGCCGTTGGCTTTGATTTTCATATTGGATTCCCGTGTCGTAGATTACTGAGACTGCGCGCGTCATTTTGACAGACGGCGGGATTTTGCGCCGGCTGTGCCGCCAGGCGCCGCCGGCCGCGACGCGAAGATCGCGAACGTTCCCAGCGCCTGCGCCACCTGCTTGCGGCCTACGCTGAGATGCGATTCGAGCACGGCAAGCCGGCGTCCGCGCTGCACCACCCGCGTGCTGCAGCGGATCCTGCCTTTGCTCACCGGCTGCAGAAAATGCATTTTGATTTCGACCGTGGCGCAGAATTCGCCCGGCTCCAGCGTGGTATGCAGCGCCGCGCCCATCACGGTATCGGCCATGGAGAACAGCGCGCCGCCGTGGACGACGCCGTTCGGATTGAGCAACTCGGGGCGCACCTCGAGCGCGGCGCTGCAGCTGCCGCTGCCGCGCCGGCCCAGGCGCAGCGTGAAGCCGACAAGATCGGCGTATGGGTTGTTCAATCCGATTCCTCCGAAAATGCAAGACTCATGCGGCCGATGTGCGCGCCCTCGGCGCGCAGCGCCCCTAATCCCGCACGCGCGCGATGCGAATGACCTCCGGTATGCGGCGCAGGCCGCGCTTGATGCGCGCCAGGTGCTGGCGATCGGCGACCTGCAGCGTAAAGTGCATGTTGGTATACGCGCTGCGGTCCTCGTCCATGCTGATGCCGTCGATGTTGGCGCCGTCCGCGGCGATCGCCCCCGCCACCTTGGCCAGCACGCCGCGCTGATTCATCACGGTCACGTGGATGCCGACATCGAACAGGCGCGCGGGCTGCGGCGCCCATTCCACGTCCAGCCACTTGTCCGGGTCGGTACGCGATTTGGCCGCAGTCGGGCAATCGTGCGTGTGGACCACGATGCCCTGGCCTTTCTTGATGGAACCGATGATGGGATCGCCGGGAATCGGCCGGCAGCATTTCGCGAACTGCACTGCCATGCCCTCGGAGCCGCGGATCACGATCGGTCCGGCATTGCCTTCGGCCAGCGGCTGCTCCGATGCGGCGAGCAGCCTTCTCGCCACCACGGCGGCGAAACGTTTGCCCAGGCCGATATCGGCAAACAGTTCCTGGCGCGATTTGGCGGTGATGTCGCGCAGGAGCTTATCCCAGTGTTCGTCGCTGATCTCGGCGAGGTCGGTATTGAGCGCGCGCAGCGCCTGGTTCAGCAGTTTTTCGCCCAGCTCGACCGATTCCTCGTAGTGCATGGTCTTGAGAAAGTGGCGGATGTGCGAGCGCGCCTTGCCGGTCTTGACGTAGTTGAGCCAGCCCGGATTGGGGTTGGCATGCGGCGCGGTGATGATCTCGACGCGGTCGCCGTTCTTGAGTTCGGTGCGCAGCGGCACCGGCTCGTAGTTGATCTTGGTGGCGACGCAGCGGTTGCCGATGTGGGTGTGCACGGCGTAGGCGAAATCGACCGCCGTGGCGCCGCGCGGCAGCGCCATGATCTTGCCCTTGGGCGTGAACACGTAGACCTCGTCCGGGAACAGATCGACCTTGATGTGTTCGAGGAATTCCGCCGCGTCGCCGCTCTCGCTCTGGATGTCGAGCAGCGATTGCAGCCAGCTGTGCGTCTTGTGCTGCAGGTCGTTGAGGCTCGCGTCCGAGGTCTTGTACAGCCAGTGCGAGGCGACGCCGGCCTCGGCCACCCGGTGCATGTCGCGCGTGCGGATCTGGATTTCCACCGGCGTGCCGAACGGGCCGATCAGCGTGGTATGCAGGGCCTGATAACCGTTTACCTTGGGAATCGCGATGTAGTCCTTGAACTTGCCCGGCACCGGCTTGTACAGGCTGTGCAGCGCACCCAGCGCGAGATAGCACGAGGGCGTATCCTCGACCACAACGCGAAAGCCGTAGATGTCGAGCACCTGCGAGAACGACAGATTCTTCTCCAGCATCTTCTTGTAGATGCTGTACAGGTGCTTCTCGCGCCCGGTGACCTCGGCCTTGATGCCGGCTTCCGGCAGGCGCTGTTTGATCGCATCGAGGATCTTGCCCACCACCTGGCGGCGATTGCCGCGCGCCGCCTTGGTGGCCTTGGCCAGCACCCGGTAGCGCAGCGGGTGCAGGTGCGAGAACGCAAGCTCCTGCAGCTCCTGGTACAGTCCGTTCAGCCCCAGGCGGTTGGCGATGGGGGCGTAGATTTCCAGCGTCTCGCGCGACACGCGGCGGCGCTTGGCCGGCGGCACTGCGCCCAGGGTGCGCATATTGTGCAGGCGGTCGGCGAGCTTGATCAGGATGACGCGCACATCGCGCGCCATCGCCAGCAGCATTTTGCGGAAGTTTTCCGCCTGCGCATCCTGCTGCGACTGGAATTCGATCTTGTCCAGCTTGGACAGGCCGTCGACGAGTTCGGCCACCGGTTTGCCGAAACGCTTGCTGATCTCGGCCTTGGAGACCTGGGTGTCCTCCATGACGTCATGCAGCAGCGCGGCCATCAGCGCCTGCGTGTCGAGATGCCAGTCGGCGAGTATGCCGGCCACCGCCAGCGGGTGCGAGATATAGGGCTCGCCCGAATCGCGGTACTGGCCCTCATGGGCCTTGCCGCTGAATTGGTACGCTTCCTCTATGCGCTCGATATCGGGCGGCTTGAGGTAGCGGGCAAGATTGCCGGTGAATTCAGCGAGAGTGTTCATGGTTGTGGGAACTCCCGCCGCGGCAAGAAGGCGGGGAAGCCCGCCTGGGATTTACGTGGCGTTCGACCGGTTGAGCATTTCCTTGCCCACCTTGCCTGCTGCGATTTCGCGCAGTGCGATCACGGTGGATTTGTCCTTGTCCGGATCGACCAGCGGCGTCGCACCGTTGGTCAACTGACGCGCGCGGTAGGTCGCAGCCAGGGTCAGTTCGAAACGGTTGGGGATCAGTTTCATGCAGTCGTCAACGGTGATGCGAGCCATGATGTTCCTTGGTTGCGAGGCTTTCGCTTTGGTGGCGACAGCCCCCGGTTCCGGGATGCACGGAAGAATGTTCCCCCGCGCAGTACCCAACTTAAAACTTGAATACCTCTGGATGGCGTTCGAGCTGGCGCGAATATACCAGCCTGGACGCACGCACGACCGCGATCAGATCGCGGCGCGCCTCTTCGAAGTCATTGTTAATAATAACATATTCAAACTCGGCTGCGTGGCTCATTTCATCGGCGGCAACGGCGAGCCGCCGCCGCACGACTTCCTCGCTGTCCTGCCCGCGCCGGCGCATGCGCCGCTCGAGCTCCGCGATCGAGGGCGGCAGGATGAATATGCCTATGGTATCGGCAAATATCCGGCGCACCTGCTGCGCTCCTTGCCAGTCTATTTCGAGCAGGATGTCGCGCCCGGCGCTGCGTTGCGCGCGAATCCAGGACTCGGAAGTGCCGTAGTGATTGCCGTGCACCTCGGCGCTTTCGAGGAACTCGCCGCGCTCAAGCATGCGCATGAAACCGGCCTTGTCGACGAAATGATAGTCGCGGCCGTCGACCTCCCCGGTGCGCGGCGCTCGCGTGGTGTAGGACACCGACAGGTGAATATTGCCGTCCTCCTCCAGCAGCTTGGCGGTGAGCGTCGACTTGCCCGCGCCGGAGGGCGCGCTGACGATGTACAGGCTGCCGCTCATTCGATGTTCTGGATCTGCTCGCGCATTTGCTCGATCAGAAGCTTCAGTTCGATCGCGGCTTCCGACACCTCCCTGGAAACCGACTTCGACCCCAGGGTATTGGCCTCGCGATTGAGTTCCTGCATCATGAAGTCCAGGCGTTTGCCCGCAGCGCCGCCGGCATCGAGCACGCGGCGCACTTCCTGCAGATGCGCCGCCAGCCGGTTCAGTTCCTCCGCGACATCGACCTTGATGCCGAACACGGAGATTTCCTGACGTATGCGCTCCTCGTCGTTGGAGGCCAGCGCTTCGCGCAGGCGCGCCGCGAGCTTTTCCTGATAGGCCGCCACTGCCAGCGGCAGCAGCGGCGCCACCCTGTCCACCAGAGCCTGCATTTTGGCGACGCGCTCGAGGATCATGTCCCTCAGTTTGGCGCCCTCGCGTGCGCGCGTGGCGCACAGCTCGGCCAGCGCTTCGCGCATCAGTGCGAGGCAGGGCTCGCGCAATTCGTCTGCGGCGATCGCGGCATCGCCCAGCATGCCGGGCCAGCGCAACACCTCGCCCGCGCGCAAAGCTTGCGCCTCGGGCATGGCCGCGCGCACTTCGCGTTCGAGCTCCGCCAGGCGGCCGAGCAGCTCGGCGTTGAGCGACAGCTGTTTGCCGGCGACCGCGGCCGGCGTGAAGCCGATGCGGCAGTCGACTTTGCCGCGGCCGATTTTCGCGGCGATCAGCTCGCGCAGGTTCGGCTCGATCGAGCGCAGTTCCTCGACCACGCGGAACTGCAGGTCGAGAAAGCGGTTGTTGACGCTTTTCAACTCCAGCAACAGCGAGCCCTGCGCAGTCTCGCGCGCCAGCGCCGCATAGCCGGTCATGCTCTGAATCATATGGGCCCGTGTCCGTGTGTGAGTTAGTACGCTTTACTTTGCCGGTTCGCGCGCCGAGAATGTCCGCACTCGCCGACACGTTTGTCATCATAGCAGAGCCCGCAGCCGCGCAATGTCCACGCAAGCCAACCGGCCGCTCCCCGACGGGTATCGGCTGCACAACTACCGCATTCGCAAGGTGCTGTCCTGCGGCGGCTTTTCCATCGTCTATCTGGCCGAAGACGAGAACCAGGTTCCTGTGGCGATCAAGGAATTCCTGCCTGCGTCGCTTGCGCTCAGGCGCGACGGCGACGCGCTGCCGGCGATCGCCGAGGAAAACCTCGCCGCCTTCCGCTACGGCATGAAATGCTTTTTCGAGGAGGGCAAATCGCTCGCCGGACTCACGCACGGCAATGTGGTGCGCGTGCTGAATTTCTTCCGCGCCAACGAAACCGCGTACATGGTGATGCGCTACGAGCGCGGCCGCACGCTGCAGGAGCATATCGAGCGCCACCGCGGCAGCCTGCGCGAAGATTTCGTGCGCCGCGTATTCACCCTGCTGCTCAACGGCCTGCGCGAAGTGCACACGAACAAGCTGCTGCACCTGGACATCAAACCGGCCAATATCTATATCCGCAACGATGGCTCCCCGGTGCTGATCGATTTCGGCGCAGCGCGGCAGACTCTCACCGAACGGGCGACGCGCCTGAGTCCGATGTATACGCCCGGCTTCGCCGCACCCGAGCAATACCGCAGGCGCGAACTGCTGGGGCCATGGAGCGACATCTACAGCGTGGGCGCCACCATGTTTGCCTGCCTTGCGGCAGCCGCACCCCAGAGCGCCGATCAGCGCCTGGACAAGGACCTGTACATCCGGGCGAGAAGGCTCTGGGCCGGCAAGTACTCCGAGCAATTGCTGCAGACCATAGACTGGTGCCTGCGCCTGGACCACCTGCGCCGTCCGCAAAGCGTGTTCGCGCTGCAAAAGGTGCTGTTGCGCGAGCGCGATCCTCTGGTGTCGCTGACCTCGCGCAGCAGCGAGTTTCGCGATATGGTGCTGAGGCTCGCCGGCTGGCGCAGCGGGCGTTGAATTTCGACGATGCAGTTTTCCATCTACCAGGAGAGCCGGCGCGGGGCGCGCAAGTCCAACCAGGACCGCGTCGCCTATTGCTACAGCCGCAGCGCACTGCTGATGCTGCTGGCCGATGGCATGGGCGGGCACCTGCGCGGCGAAATGGCGGCGCAGATTGCGGAGCAGTCCGTCACCCAGGCGTTTCGGCGCGAGGCCAGGCCGCGCCTGTCCGATCCCGGCGCGTTTCTGCGCGAAGCGTTAACCGGCGCCCACCGCGCAATTATCCAGGGCGCAGCCGACGCAGGTCTGCCCGAGGCGCCGCGCACCACCTGCGTCGCCTGCGTAGTGCAGGACGGCATTGCGTGCTGGGCACATGCGGGCGACTCGCGTCTGTACCATATGCGCGACGGCCGGATTCTGGCGCAGACCAAGGACCACTCCCTGGTGCAGCAGCTGATCGACAGCGGGCGCATGCGCGAGGAGGCGCTGCCCGCACATCCCGATCGCAACCGCATTTTCAACTGTCTCGGTTCGCTGCGGCCGCCGCGGGTGGATATCTGCGCGACAACGCGGCTGAACACCGGCGACGTCCTGCTGCTGTGTTCCGACGGTCTATGGAGCCCGTTGTCCGCCAAAATAATCAGCAGCGCGATCCTGAAAAACGGCATCATGCAGGCTGTACCGGAACTGCTGGACGAGGCGGAGCGGCGCGCCGGGCACGAATGCGACAATCTTTCTGCGATTGCTTTGGCCTGGGAAGAGCATGCGCCGACAGAGCAGCCGGACCAGGGCAGGCCGCTGCAATCCATCGCCGCGCCGCCGCAGGAGACCGGCGCTGCCGCAGCGCCGGGAGAATATCTTGCCGACGATGAAATAGAACGGGCCATCGCACGCATCCGCAGCGCAATCAAAGGGCAGGCAGATGACAAGACCTAGCAGCAGACAATTCGATCAGTTGCGCGAAGTTCGCTTCACCCGCGGAACAACGACGAACAAGGGGGTGATGCTCCCTTGTATATCCCGCAAAGCGGGTTTGTACTTTGAAGGAGCAGCAGCGTGACACGACCGTCCGGACGGCAAGCCGACGAACTGCGCAAGGTTTGTTTCACCCGAAGGTATACCAAACATGCCGAAGGCTCGGTGCTGGTGGAATTCGGCGACACCAAGGTGCTGTGCACCGCCAGCGTCGAGGAAAAGGTGCCGGGATTCCTGCGCGGGCAGGGCCGCGGCTGGATCACAGCCGAATACGGCATGCTGCCGCGCGCCACCAACACGCGCACCGAACGCGAGGCCGCGCGTGGCAAGCAGTCCGGGCGTACGCAGGAGATCCAGCGCCTGATCGGCCGCAGCCTGCGTGCGGTGGCCGATCTGTCGCTGCTGGGCGAGCGCACCATCCACGTCGACTGCGACGTGATCCAGGCCGACGGCGGCACGCGCACCGCCGGCATCACCGGCGCTTACGTCGCCGTGCACGATGCAGTCTCATTGCTGCTGCAGCGCGGCCTCATCGCGCGCACGCCGCTGCGCGATTTCGTCGCCGCGGTTTCGGTCGGGGTGTACCAGGGCACGCCGGTACTCGACCTGGATTACGCTGAGGATTCGGCCTGCGATACCGACATGAACGTGGTGATGACCGGTTCAGGCGGATTTGTCGAGGTTCAGGGTACCGCCGAAGGCGCGCCGTTCTCGCGCGAAGAAATGGATACGCTGCTGCTGCTCGCGCAGAGCGGAATCGCCCGGCTGGTCGGGAAGCAGAAGGATGCGCTGGGCCTGATTTGACGGTGCGCAGCGCCAGGCTGTTCCCGGCCCGGAACATTGTCTATATTGCAAGAGTACGGTAGACGATTTGGCCAGCAGGCCCGAGGAGAAATACATGACCGACAAGCAGTTCCAGCAACTATTTGCGGCACAGCTGGCCCAGATCGCCTTGCTGCAGGCGATCGAGGCCAACGTCTCCTTCATCGCGCACAAGCACATTCCCAGCGACAGAATCCATCCGAACTGGAAGTCCGCGCACGAAATGCTCGATATGGCGCTGAAAGAGCTGACCCCGGCCGCGCAGTGAGATTCGGCAGCAGATGCGCTTGCGCTGCGGCGCTATGCGCGCGCCTGCTGCAGCGCCGCCAGCTGCGCGTGCAGGAACCAGCGATCGAGCACCACGCGGCGCGTAAACCAGCGGCTGCCCAAAAGCGCGCCGGCCAGGATGTTGCGCAGATATCCGGGAACGGCGCTCCCGCCCGGAGCAGCCCCGCTGCCGAAACGCGCGCTCAAGCGCTCGCCGTAGGCCTGCAGGCTTTGACGGCGGTAATCCCCCCCTGCAGCGGCAACAACGTCGGCCGCGATCAGGCCGGATTCGACCGCCGGCCGTATGCCTTCGCCGCTTTCCGGATAGGCGAGCCCGGCCGCATCGCCCACGAGCAGTACGCCCTCATCTGCCAGTCGGCGTCCGGAATGCCCGTGCAGCAGGTAGGCATGGCCCTGGAATTTGTCCGGGATGTTTTTCGGAATCCGGCCGCGCCGCCATAGAAAATCGCAGAAATCCCGGAGTTGTTCCGCCAG
>JAKAIH010000411.1 GCA_021825225.1 Pseudomonadota bacterium | reverse complement strand
GAGGCTTCCTCGCACACCGTGTGCAGCTGGTTCTCGCGCAGGCGCTGCTTGATTTCGTCGAAACGCGTGTTGCCCGAACCCGCCTTGACGCGGATCCACTCGGGCTTGCGCAGGCGCTCCTGCGGCTGGATCTTGATCGGAATGCGCGCCGTCTTGGCGCGGCCCTTTTCAGCGCCCGCGCTCATGCTGTTCCAGCAGTCGGGTCAGCGCGGCGGCGAGCTGCGTCGCCAGCTCGTCCGTCGTGGCGCTTATGCCCAGCCCGCGCGTCTGCGTTACCGCGAGCCCCGGATAGCCGCAGGGATCGATCGCCAGGAATGGCGCGAGGTCCATGTCCACGTTGAGCGCGACGCCGTGATAGCAGCCGCGGCTGCGCACCCGCAGTCCGAGCGCAGCGACTTTTGCACCGTCCACATAGATGCCCGGCGCGCCGTCCTTGCGCTTGGCCGCAATGCGGTAGTGCGCGAGCGTATCGATCACGGCCTGCTCGAGCAGGCGCACATAGCTGCGGATTCTCAGATTGCGCCGCGCCAGGTCGAGCAGCGTGTACATGACCACCTGGCCCGGCCCGTGATAGGTGATCTGGCCGCCGCGATCGATGCGTTCGAGCGCAATCGCGGAGCCGCGCGGCAGGTGTTCCGGGCGGCAGGCGAGGCCGGCGGTGTATACGGGGGGGTGCTCGAGCAGCCAGATCTCGTCCGGCGTGTCATCCGCGCGCGCGCTGGTGAATTCGCGCATCGCGGCATAGGTCGGCTGATACTCGGTGAGTCCGAGCCGCCTGATGCGCGGCGCTGCAACGCCGCCGCGCAGCGCGGGGCCGATCGCAGGCATCGCTAACCGCGCCGCGTCGTTTTCGTTTGGATGCTGGCGGCTTTCGCTGTGCATGCCTAAAGCACCATCTTGACCATCGGATGGTCGCACAGCTCGCGATACAGCTCGTCGAGCTGCGCGCGCGAGGTGGCGCGCACGGTGACCGTCAGCGACAGGTACTTGCCCAGCCGGCTCTTGCGCATCTCCATCGTGGCGGCGTCGAAATCCGGCGCGTGGCGCAGCACTACGCCCATCACCGCCTGCGCGAACCCGGGCTGGGTCTCGCCCATGATCTTGATCGGGAAGTCGCAGGGGAAGGCGAGCAGCGACTCGGGTTCTGGCGTCGGGGTCATTGCAGCATTTCGCAGCGCGCGCTCAAACCCTGGCTGGTGCACGCATGACCGTGCGCTTGTAGTCCTGGTAGAGCTGATACATGCGCGCGGCCACCGGCCCGGGCTTGCCCGCGTTTTTGCCGCTGCCCACCGGGCTTCCGTCCAGCGTGGAGATCGACAGCACCTCCTTGGTCGAGGAGGTGAGCCAGAGTTCGTCCGCGTCGCGCACTTCGGCTTCGCTCACCTGGCGGATCTGCAGCGGCAGTTTATTCGCGCGCGCGAGCTCGATGACCACGTCGTAAGTGATGCCGGGCAGGATGAAATTGCTCTTCGGCGGCGTGATGATGACCCCGTCCTTGACCGCGAAAATATTGCTCGCCGAGCCTTCGGTAAGGAAGCCGTCGCGCAGCAGCACCGATTCGGCCGCGCCGGCGTCGACCGCGCTCTGGCGCAGCAGGCAGTTCGCGAGCAGCGACACCGACTTGATGTCGCAGCGCAGCCAGCGGTTGTCGGCGACGGTGATCGCGGCCACTCCGCGCTCGCGCTGCTCCGGCGCCGGCGTGGTGAGCGGATTGGACATCATGAACACGGTCGGCTTCACGCCTTTGGGGAAGGCGTGGTCGCGCGGCGCCACGCCGCGCGTCACCTGCAGATACACGCCCTGATCCTCCCAGGGATTCTTCGCCACGATCTCGCGCACCAGCTCATCCCAGCGCGCGAGGCTGCAGGGGTTTTCGATGCGCACGCCATCGAGGCTGGATTGCAGGCGTGCGAGGTGCTCGCGCAGCCGGAACGGATGGCCGGAATAGGAAGGAATCACTTCGTATACGCCATCGCCGAAAATGAATCCGCGGTCGAGCACCGGAATTCGGGCCTGCTCGATCGGCATCCATTCGCCGTTGAGATAGATCATTTCGATGCTCTCCCTAAGTCATTCCGGGGCAATACCCGCGGAATCTGCTGTTGCAGCGGCAATAAAAGCAGATCCTTCGTCCCCCAAGGGGACTTCCTTCGGGGCGCCGCTGACGCGCCTCAGGACGACGGCCGGTACCCGGCCGTCACTTTAACCAGAGCCGCATGCTGTCCCAGGCGCGGCCGAAAAATCCGGCAATCGCCACGTTGTGCAGCGCCACCACCGGGTATTCGCCCAGCAATTTGTTCTGCAGCATGACCTTGACCGTGCCCACTTTCTGTCCGACGCTGATCGGCGCAACCAGCGGCTGCATGCTCACCAGCTCCGCCTTCAGCTGGTCGCCTTGACCGCGCGGCACGCTGACGTAGAAATCGGACTGGAAGCCGGCCTGGAGCTGGTTTTCGGTTCCTTTCCACACTTCCAGCTTGCTCACCGCCTGGTCCTTGCCGTACAGCTTCACCGAATCGTAGAACTGAAAACCGTAGTTCAGCAGCTTCAGGCTTTCCTGTGCGCGGCCGCTGTCGGAATTCGCGCCCAGCACCACCGACAGCAGCCGGCGCGTGCCGCGCTTGGCCGACGCGATCAGGCAGAAACCGGCGCTTTCAGTATAGCCCGTCTTCATGCCGTCCACGTTCGGATCGAGCCATAGCAGCCGGTTGCGGTTGGGTTGGTTGATGTTGTTGTAGCGGTACTCGCGCAGAGAATACAGCGGGTAGTACTCGGGAAAATCGCGGATCAGCGCCGTCGCGAGCAGCCCCAGGTCGTACGCGGTCGAGTAGTGCTTGGGGTCGGGCAGGCCGGTCGCATTGTCGAAGTTCGTCTCTTTCATGCCGAGGCGCCGCGCTTCGCGGTTCATCATCTGCGCGAACACTGCCTCCGATCCGGCGATGGCTTCGGCGAGCGCGATACAGGCGTCGTTGCCCGACTGCGTGATCATGCCATGCAGCAGCTCCTCCACCTTCACCGGCTTGCTCGGCTCGATAAACATGCGCGAGCCCGGCGCTTTCCAGGCGCGCTCCGACACCGGCACCACCTGGTCCAGCGTCAGCGTTTTCTGGCGCAGCGCAGAAAACGTGAGGTAGGCCGTCATCAGCTTGGTCAGCGAGGCCGGCTCGACCCGTTCATGCTGGTTGGCGCTGGCGATGGGCTGGCCGCTGGTGAAGTCGTACAGCAGCCAGGCTTTGGCGGCGATCGAAGGGGGAGGGGGGGTGTCCGCGAAGGCGAGGGCAGGCAGCAGAAGCAGGAAGACGAGCAGGCGTTTCAATGTCATAGAGGCGTTGCCAAAGACTGAATTATACCAGCGGGATACGCTGTCCCCGGGCCGAATCGCCGGGACTGAATCAGCCCCGGAACCGGTTCATTTGTTTATGACCAGCGGCTTGAAGTCGAGTTCGGCGCGAATCTTCTCGGCCATCGCATTGGCCGCGCCGCGGTTGGGGTAGGGGCCCAGATGCAGGCGGAACAGCGTGCCGTGTTTCTGT
>JAKAIH010000410.1 GCA_021825225.1 Pseudomonadota bacterium | reverse complement strand
CGGCGCAAGCAGCGTGGCGGCGAGCTCATCGCTGCGCACGCCGTTCTGAAACGTCACCAGCGGCGCCCCACCGAGAACGGCGAGGTTCGCCCGCAGCGCCGCCAATACGTCCTGCGTCTTCACGGTGAGGAAAGCAAGATCGGGACGAAAATCGAGCGCTTCCGCCGCCGCTGGCCTGACCACGAAGGACCCGAGCGCGCCGTCCACGCGCAAACCCTCGCGGCGGATTGCCTCGACCTGCGCGGAACGAGCGATCAACGTCACCTCGTGCCCGGCGCGGCTAAGCAGTGCGCCCAGCGCACTGCCTATGGCCCCGGCGCCGATTATCGCTATGCCTGTCATGGTGTGCGCTTCTTGTCCGGAGCTTATGTGAAAAGTATATTCCTCCCGGCACAGCTAAGCGTCTGCTTATGGCCTTGTTGCGGCGCAAGCTAGGCAGATTCGCGCAGATCAGGTATCTTGGCCGCGCTTCACCGAGCGGAGACAGGGGCGAGACAAGCTACCGCCGCCGCGGCACCTCGAAACCACAATGAAGGAGGGAATCCCATGCGGTATCTGAATAAACTGCGCACTGTGTTTTTCGCGCTGGCTATGCTCGCCCTGACGGCGACGGTCGCGCAGGCGGCCACCAAGATCCATTGGTACGGACAGGCCGCGTTCAAAATAGAGACGCCCTCCGGCGGCGTGATCCTGATCGACCCCTGGCTCACCGTGCCCACCAACCCGGACAAGAACTCCATTGCCGAGTTGGCCAAGGTGGACTACATCCTGATCACCCACGGCCACCGCGACCACGTCGGCGACGCGCTCGAGATCGCCAAGAAGACCGGCGCCAAGGTGCTCGCGCCCTACGGGCTGGGGTTCAACCTGGTTTCGGTGCTCGGCTTTCCCAAGGACCAGGTCATGACCGGCGGCAACGTCGGCGGCACCATCGACCTTCCCGCCGCGGGGGCCAAGGTGACCATCGTCAACGCGATCCACGGCTCGGAGCTGACCGCGCCGCAGCTGCCCCAGCCCGCGCCCGGCCAACCGGCCGCGCTCACGAGCGGTAACCCGGTGGGCTACGTGATCGAGATCAAGGGCGGGCCGACCATCTACCACACCGGCGACACCGCCGCGTATGAGGACATGAAGCTGATCCCCATGTTCCACCACATCGACCTGATGCTGGCGTGCATCGGCGGGTACTTCACCATGGACCCGGCGGGCGCCGCTCTCGCGGTGCAGTGGGTCAAGCCGACGCACGTCATCCCGATGCACTTCGGCACTTTCGGCCTGCTCGCCGGCACGCCCGAGGAGTTCAGCGCCGCGCTCGCCAAGCGCAAGCTCGCCGGCAAGCTGATCGTGATGAAGCCGGGGGAAGACCGCTCCTTCTAAATCCGCAGGCTGACCGCCGGGAAGCTGCGCAGCCTTCAATTCCACAGGCTGCGCAGCTTCCCGGCGACGTCGACCTTGGCTCTGCCGCCGATCGCTAGCTCCTCCGTGCCGGTCTCGCCCCAAGTCGTCGGATCCAGGCAGGCCATCACCTCGCGCGTGAGAAAGCGGCTCTTCGCGCCGTACACATGCCGGTCGCCCATGCGCGACTGCTGCGTCACGTAATACTTCAGCGGCGCGATCAGGTCGAGTTCGGTCTTCGCGCGCGTCATCGCCACGTAGAGCAGCCGGCGCTCCTCCTCGACCAGTTCGGGCCGTCCGGTCGAGAATTCCGAAGGGAAGTTGCCGTCGGCGACATTGAGCAGATGCACCGCGTCCCACTCCTGCCCCTTGGCCGAGTGGATGGTGGAAAGGATCAGGTAATCCTCGTCGAGCAAAGGCGTGCCGGCAAGATCGCCCGAGGCTTGCGCCGGATCGAGCGCCAGTTCGGACAGAAAGCGCTCACGCGTGCCGTATTGCTGCGCGATGCGCTCCAGCTGCAGCAGGTCCCCGGCGCGCACCTGCGCCGAGTCGTGCAGGCGCTCAAGGTGCGGCTCGTACCATTCCCGCACCCGCCCCATCTGCCCCTGCCACGGGCCCTCGGGCGCGGCGAGTGCGCCCATCAGCCCGGCGAACGCGGGCCAGGCCTCGCGCGCGAGCGGCGGCGGCGCGAACTGCCGCAGGCTGCCCCAGGCATGTGCACCGGCTGCGAACGCGTCGAAGCATTTCGCCGCGCTCGCCGGGCCGATGCCGGGCAGGAGCTGCAGCGCGCGGAACGCGGCGATGCGGTTCTTCGGATTGTCCGCCCAGCGCAACAGCGACAACGCGTCCTTCACGTGCGCCGCCTCGAGAAACTTCAGCCCGCCGTATTTCACGTAAGGGATATTGCGGCGCACGAGTTCGAGCTCGAGCACGTCGGCATGATGCGAACTGCGAAACAGCACCGCCTGGCGCCTGAGCGCGACGCCGCGCTCGCGCGTCTCGAGCACCCGCGTCACCACGTATTGCGCCTGCCCGAGGTCGTCGAGCACCGTCACATAGCGCGGCCTCGCGCCCGCGCCGCGCCTGGCAGTCAGCGTTTTGCGGTACTGGCGCTCGCCGCCGGCGATCAGCGCGTTCGCCGCGTCGAGTATGCCCTGGGTCGAGCGATAGTTCTGCTCCAGCGTCACCACCTCGGCCGGCGGCGCAAACTGCGCCGGAAATCCGAGGATGTTCTCGACCGTGGCCGCGCGAAACGAATAGATCGATTGCGCATCGTCGCCGACCACGGTCAGGCCTTCGCCCGAGGGCCGCAACGCGCGTAGGATCTCGGCCTGCAGCACGTTGGTGTCCTGGTATTCGTCGACGAGGATCTGGTCGAACTGCGCGCCGATTTCGCGCGCCAGCCCCGCATCCGCCGCCATTGCGTGCCAGTAGAGCAGCAGGTCGTCGTAATCGAGCGCCTGATTGGCGAGCTTCTTCTCGACGTAGGCGCGAAACAGGCCGGTCAGCTCCCGCTCCCACTCGGCGCACCACGGGAACACGTTCGCCAGCGTTTCGGCCAGCGGCCGCTGCGTATTCACCCGGTGCGAGTAGATCGCGAGGCAGCTGTCCTTGCGCGGAAAACGCTTCTCCGCCCTGGACAGGCCGCGCTCATGGCGCACCACGTCCATCAAATCAGCCGCATCGCCGCGGTCGAGCACGCTGAAATTCGCCTCCAGCCCCACGCGCGCCGCGTAGCGCCGGATCAGCCGATTGGCGATCGAATGAAACGTGCCCGACCAGGGCAGCTTCACTTCCTTTTGCGCGTCGCCCACGATGCGCTGCGTGCGGCGCGTCATCTCCGCCGCGGCGCGGCGCGTGAACGTGAGCAGCAGAATGCGCTGCGGATTCACGCCCTCCTGCACCAGGTGCGCCACGCGGTGCGCGAGCGTATTGGTTTTGCCGGTGCCGGCGCCGGCGACGATCAGTAGCGGGCCGGCACGATACGCATTGCCGGCCGCGCGTTCGCCATAATTCGCGGCGGCGCGCTGCGCGGGGTTCAGGGTATCGAGGGTGGAGGCGGTTGCCACGGGCACAACTATAAATGATAGCTGTATGTTTATCCAGTGGCGGCGCGGCGCCGGGCGGGATTGCGGGTC
>JAKAIH010000409.1 GCA_021825225.1 Pseudomonadota bacterium | reverse complement strand
AGACCGACATCGCCGCGCACGCGCTCGAAACCCTGCGCGCGAGCCGGGTGCGCGAGGTGTTCCTCCTCGGGCGGCGCGGGCCGGAGCAGGCCGCGTTTTCCTCGGCAGAACTCAAGGAACTGGGCGCGATGGAAGCGGCCGACCCGGTGGTGGACCCGGGCGAACTCGCGCTCTGCGCCGAATCCACCGGCAATGCGGAAATCGACAGGAACCTGAAGCTGCTGCGCGCCTACGCCGCGCGCGCACCGCGCGCAAACGCAAAGAAGCTGCACCTGCGCTTCCTCGTTTCGCCCGTCGAAATACTCGCCGACACCGCAGGCAAGGTGGCCGGACTGCGCCTGGAGAAAAATCGCCTGGAGACGCGGCCCGACGGCTCGCTCGCCGCGCGCGGCACGGGCGAATTCGAAGTGCTGGAGGCCGGCATGGTGCTGCCCGCGATCGGTTATGCGGCCGAGCGCATCGAAGGCGTGCCTTACGACGACAAAGCGCGAATCATCGCTAATGCGGACGGGCGCGTCGTCGATGCCGCGAACCGCGCCGTGATCGCCAACGAATACGTCGTCGGCTGGGCGCGCAGCGGCCCGCAGGGGCTGATCGGCGAGCACAAGCGCGCCTCGGCCGACGTGGTCAAGCTCATGATCGCCGACGGCGCCGGGCTCGAAGCACGCGAACTGCCGGCGCGTGATGCGATTCTCGACTTGCTGCGCGCTCGCGGCGTGCAGCCGGTCTCGTTCGAGGACTGGAAGCAGCTCGACGACGTCGAGGTAGAACGCGGCGCGCGGCGCGGCGCCCCGCGCGACAAGATCGTCGACGTCGAGGCGATGCTGGCGCTGCTCGGGCAACACTGAGCCGCGGCGGCGAACGACAGGCGGCGATCGCCCCGAAACCCGGATCTGGCGCGGGTTTCGGCGGATTACCAGTAGCGCATCGCGCCACGATAGAGCTGGTCGAGATCGCTTTGGCTGATGTCGCGCGGCGCGTTGGTCAGCAGGCGCTGCTGCGCCCAGGCGCCCTTGGTGAGGCCGGGAACATCCGCTTCGCCGTAGCCCACGCCGCCGACGCCGTTGGGAATGCCGGTGGCTTTCATCATCTTGATCAGCTGCCCGGCGACGATTTCGGCCGCATCCTCGTCGCGCGCGCCCCTGATCTCTGCGCCGAGGCAGGCAGCGCCGTGGATGTGGCGCTCGGGGCAGGCGCTCGCGGTGAAGCGGAACACCGCGGGCGCGTTGACGATCACGCTCATGCCGTGCGGCACCATCGGCTCGTCCTGCGGATAGCCCTCGGGGCGGAAGTCTCGCACCAGGCCCGCGACCGAGTAGGCCATGCCGTGCGGCACGTGCACGCCCGAGTTGCCGAAGGCGATGCCGGCGAGGGTGGCGGCGTACATCATCTCGTCGCGCGCCTCGTGGTCGCTCGCATCGTTGACCGCGCGCTCCAGGTACAGGCCCAGGCGCTTCAACGCGGCTTCGCAGCCGACGTCGCTCCAGGGATTCGCGCCCTGGCTCATCGGGCGAAGCGCGGGTTTGCCCGGCGCGGATCGCCGCGTATAGGGCCTGGCGGTGTAGGACTCGAGCGCATGCGAGAGCACGTCGAAGCCGCTCGCCGCGACCACGTTCTTCGGCAGCGTGTAGGTGGTGGCCGGCTCGATCAGCGCCATCGACGGTTTCAGGCGCTTCGATGCAATGCCGGTCTTCACCTGCATCGACAGCAGGTCGAAGATGGTGATGCCGGTGCATTCGGATCCGGTGCCGCAGGTGGTGGGGCAGGCGATGTGCGGTTTGAGCGCGCCGGGCACGGGCTTGCCCGCGCCGATCGGCGCGTTGACGTAATCGAGGAAGTCCGCGGGCCAGGTGGCGTAGAGATTGGCCGCCTTGCAGGTGTCGATCACCGAGCCGCCGCCCACCGACACATAGCCGTCGAACTTTCCTTCAGCAGCGAATTTTGCCGCCGCAATGAAGGACTGGTCGGTAGGCTCGACCTTGACCTCGTCGTAGATCACCACGTCGATGCCCGCTGCCTTGAGCGCATCGCGCACCTGCGCCACATAGGGCAGGCTGCCCAGACGCTTGTCGGTGAACAGCGCGACGCGGCTCATGCCCAGGGACTTGGCATGTTCGCCCGCTTCCTTGAGGACACCGTGGCCGAAAGTGATGGCAGAAATGTCCACCGCAAAGGCGTTCTCGCCACCTTCGTGCGCGACATAGTAGTTGTGGCAACAGGACATAGGGACTCCTAACTCGTGAGTATCAGTGATCGGGCAAAGCAGATTGATCTTGCGTTCCTGCGTTGCGGCGCGCGCCGCGCAGCAGCGCAGCGCGCACCAGCGCCAGCCGGTCGTTGCCGAAGTACATGTCCTCGCCGTTGACGAACATGGTGGGCGAACCGAAGCCGCCGCGCCGCATCAGCTCGTCGGTGTTGGCCTTGAGCGCGTCCTTGATCTCCTGCCGCGCGATGCCGGCGAAGAACGCCGCCGCATCGACGCCGGCGCGCGCGCACACCCCGGTGAGCACCGCGTCGCTGGAGATGTCGCGGTCTTCGCCCCAGTAGGCCTCGAACACGGCCCGGGCGAAAGGCACGAGCTTGCCCTGCGGCTCGAGCAGGATGCAGCCGCGCATCGCCTTGACGCTGTTGACCGGGAACACCGTCGGCGGGAACTTGATCGCGAGCCCCGTGTGCCGCGCCCAGTCCTGCATGTCTTTCAATTGATACGCCTGCTTCGCCGGCACCGGGTGCTCGCGCGCGAAATAGACGCTGGGGTTGACGCTGTTGAACACGCCGCCGACCAGGATCGGACGCCAGCGTATGCCCGCACCCAGTTCGGCCGCGAGCGGCTGGATGTTGTGGAACGCGAGGTAGGTCCAGGGGCTGGAACAGTCGAAAAAGAATTCGATCATGGTTCGCTCCTGTGCGCGCCTGCACGCACGCTTTGCGCCGTCTGCCCGAACAGGGCCTGGCGTGCTGCATCGTCCATTTTCGGCAGCCTGAGCTCCTTGCCCAGATCGAGGCCGCGCTTCGCCGCGGGTCGCTCGAACAGCCGGTTGCACCAGCGCTCCACGTGAGGGAATTCCGCGAGCGCGATTTGCTGCGCCTTGTGCGTGCGTATCCAGGGAAAGATCGCGATGTCGGCGATCGTATAGTCCGCGCCGGCCACGTAAGCCCCGGTGCGCGCAAGCTGCGCGTCGAGCACGCCATACAGGCGATCGACTTCTTTCGCATAGCGCTCGAGCGCGTAAGGAATTCTTTCCGGCGCGTAGAGCAGGAAATGCCCGTTCTGCCCGGCCATCGGCCCGAGGCCGCCCATCTGCCACATCAGCCACTGCAGCGTCGCGTGCCGGCCGCGCAGATCCGCGGGCAGGAAGCGCCCGGTCTTCTCCGCCAGGTAAATCAGGATCGCGCCGCTCTCGAACAGCGTGATCGGCGCGCCGCCGCCGGGCGGATCGTGGTCGACGATCGCCGGCATGCGGTTGTTCGGGCTGAGCGCGAGGAACTCCGGACTGAACTGCTCGCCGCGCCCGATGTTGACCGGCTTCAGCGTGTA
>JAKAIH010000408.1 GCA_021825225.1 Pseudomonadota bacterium | reverse complement strand
CGGGCAGACCGTCCCAGAACTTCTTGTTGGTGATCACCGCATATTCGATCACGCCGTGATCGGACACGGTGATGTACTTCTGCACCTCGAAGAACTTCTGCGTGTAGATGTTCGACCAGGTGTTCTCCTGGCCGTCCACGACCCCGGTCTGCAGCGCCTGGTATACCTCGGAGAACGCCATCACCTGCGGCGTCGCGCCAAGCGCGCGCATTTGCGCATCGAGCACCTTGGAGGACTGGATGCGGATCTTCTGTCCGCGAAAGTCGGCCGGCGTCCTGAGCGGCTTGTTGGAACTCATCTGCTTGAAGCCGTTGTCCCAATAGGCCAGGCCGACAATGCCCTTGCTTTCGAGCTTCTTGAACAGTTCCTGGCCGATGCGGCCCTGGGTGACGTTATGCAGGTCCTTGTCGTTGTCGAAGATGTAGGGTAGATCGAACACCTCGAACGCGCGCACCCCGAGCGGCCCGAATTTGGACACCGAAGGCGCCAGGATCTGCACGTTGCCAAGCTGCAGCATCTGCATCTCTTCGCCGTCCTTGAACAGCTGGCTGTTGGGATAAACCTCGACCTTGACGCGGCCCTTGGTGCGGGCTTCGGCGAGTTCCTTGAACTTCAACGCGCCCTTGCCTTTGGGCGTGTTCTCCGCCACCACATGGCTGAACTTGATGACGATCGGCTGCTGTGCGTACGCCATGCCGATGGAAAGCGCGGCTGCCAGCGCCGCAAACAAGACTCTCGATTTCATTTTCATGGGACTCCCCTCACGTGTTGATCCAGCGATCTGCGTAAGCTGCCACAGCGTGGATTATTATGTTTGCGCTAGATCAAAAGAGCGCGGGACAAACGGGCCGGCGGGCGCTTTCCGATATGCGGATGCTCGCCAGCGCACAGGTGAATCGCGTGGACGACGCAGGCGATTTCGGGATTTCAGATGGACCAGCCTTGAAATTGCCCGAATTGTTTTGTGCCGGGTCTCTGCGGACCCTTGGACTACCGATCTACCAAAAGTTTTTTGGTAGGCGCGATTGGACTCGAACCAACGACCCCCACCATGTCAAGGTGATGCTCTAACCAGCTGAGCTACGCGCCTAAATGCATGCGCATTCTATCGCAATGCCGCATGCGGCACAAACGCTGCGCAACAGGGGCATGCGCGCTCCCGGGGGCGACGCACTGCCTGCAGTCGCACGATCACAATAAATGCGCGCTTACCCCGCCCAAACCTTCGATTTCGAATCGTACTGATACGGCTTGGACTTGAACAATACGTCCTGGCAGGTAAGCGTATATTCCGCGCCGACGCGGTTGTACGCATAGGGCTGGCCATTGGGACAGGTGGCGAGCGCCGCGAGATGCTTGGGTACGAGCTTGTCGAGCGAATCGGGCAGAGCCCCGGTTTCCCGCTTGTAGCTCGAGAGCGCCGCGACTATGGCGCCGCCGCGTCCTTCCGCCATGCTCGCGTTCTGCTGCCCGCCGGTGTAGAAATCCAGCGCGACATAGGCGCACACGAGTATGACCACCAGCACCACCATGGCTATCACCCGCGCCGAGCCGGCCGCGGATTTGAACAACTTCATTTCGCGCATCTTCTTCTCCCTCGTGTCGTTGAAATGAACCGTTTTCGCTAGCTTAGCGCAGACTCAGCATTTCCGCTGCATGTTTGCGCGTGGTGGCGGTAATCTCCGTCCCCCCCAGCATGCGCGCCACCTCTTCGATGCGCGCTTTGCGGTCGAGCACGGAAACCGCGGTCTTCACCCGCCCCTCGACGCCGGATTTGCTCACCGACCACTGCCGGTCGGCCTGCGCGGCCACCTGGGGCAGGTGCGTAACGCACAGCACCTGGCGCTCGCGCCCCAGGGTCCGCAGTTGCCGCCCGACGATCTCGGCCACGCCGCCGCCGATGCCTGCATCCACCTCGTCGAATATCAATGTCGGAACCAGCGCCGCCTTGCTGGTAATCACCTGGATCGCCAGGCTGATGCGCGACAGCTCGCCGCCCGAGGCCACCCGCGCGAGCGCGCGCGCCTCTACGCCCGGGTTGACCGCGACCAGAAATTCGATCTGCTCGGCGCCATGCACGCTGCCTTCAGGCGGATAGGGATTAAGCCCGACCTCGAACCTGCCGCCGGCCATGGCCAGGTCCTGCATCGCCCGCGTCACCTCCTTGCCCAGCTTGGCCGCGGCTTTCTTCCTGCCCGCGCCCAGCTTCGCCGCAAGTTCGAAGTAGCCGCTGCGCGCCTGCTGCTCCTGCTTTACCAGGGCCTCGAGGTCGGATGCAACCTCGAGTTCGGCCAGACGCGCCTGCAATTGCCGCAAATGCTCCGGCAACTCCTCCGGCTCAAGACGGAATTTGCGCGCGCTGCCGTGAATCGCCTGCATGCGCGCCTCCACCGCAGCGAGTCGCTGTGGATCCAGCTCGAGGCGGTCGGCGTAGTGACGCAGCGCGTAGACGGCCTCCTGCACCTGCGCTTCGCCCGAGCGGATCAGCTCGAGCGCCTCGCGCAGGCGCGCATCAAAACCCAGCAGCGCTTCCAGTCGAGCGCCCGTGCCCGAGAGCAGCGGCAGGCAGGCCGCATCGGCTTCCGACAGTACGTTTAGCGCCGCCTGCACCCCCTCGATCAGGCCTGCCGCATGCGCGAGGCGGGTGTGCTCGGCCTGCACCGCATCCCATTCGCCCGGCAGCAGGGCGAGTTGCTCCAGTTCCTGCACCTGCCACTGCAACTGCTCGCGCTCGGCATTGCGCCGCGCCGCGTGGGTTTCATACTCCGCGCGGGCCTGCGCCAGCTTTTGCCAGTGGCGGTACGCCTGCGCCACCTCCAGCGCGAGCGGCGCGAGACCCGCGTGCGCATCGAGGAGCACGCGCTGCGCATCGGCTTTGAGCAGTGATTGGTGCGCATGCTGGCCGTGGATGTCCACCAGCCATTCGCCCGCTTCGCGCAACTGGCTGAGCGTGGCCGGCCGGCCGTTGACATAGGAGCGCGAGCGCCCGTTTCTGTCGATCACCCGGCGCAGCAGGATCGAACCGGGGTCCCCCTCCAGTTCGGCCGCGCGCAGCCATTGGCCAAGCTCGGGCAGGTGCTCGATGTCGAACTCGGCGCCGATATCGGCGCGCTCGCAGCCCGCGCGCACCGCGGCCGCGTCGCCGCGCTCGCCCAACGCCAGCGCCAACGCGTCGATGAGAATGGACTTGCCGGCGCCGGTTTCGCCGGTGAGCACGGTAAAGCCGGGATGGAATTCAAGCTCGAGCGAATCGACGATGACGAAATCGCGGATGCTGAGCGTCCGCAGCATATCTACATTTCGCTCCAGTGCAGCTTCTCGCGCAGCATGGCGTAGTAGCTGTAGCCGGGAGGATGCACGAAGCGGATGGAATGCGCCGCGCGGCGCACGATCACCTTGTCGTCGGACGCAAGCTCGGAATGCGGCTGGCCGTCGAAATGCAGGCGTGCACCGGCAGCGCGCTGCTTGATGGTGATCTCGACCACACAGCGGTCGCTCACCGTAATCGGCCGATTGGACAGCGTATGCGGACAGACCGGG
>JAKAIH010000407.1 GCA_021825225.1 Pseudomonadota bacterium | reverse complement strand
CGCGCCCGGCTGGCATAGTTTCGCCGAGGCCGATGCCCACCCGGCGAGCTTCACTCCGGACGGGCGCACCATGGCCGACGATCCGCTGCTGCTCTACTTCACCTCCGGCACCACCTCCAAGCCCAAACTGGTATTGCACACGCAACAGAGCTATCCGGTCGGCCACCTCTCTACCATGTACTGGATCGGCCTGCAGCCCGGCGACGTGCACCTCAACATCTCGTCTCCGGGCTGGGCCAAGCATGCCTGGAGCTGCTTCTTCTCGCCGTGGAACGCCGGCGCCTGCATCTTCATCTACAACTACAGCCGCTTCAACGCCAAGGCCATGCTCGGCGTGCTCGAGCGCTGCGGCGTCACCACCCTGTGCGCGCCGCCGACGGTGTGGCGCATGCTGATCCAGGAGGATCTGGCAAGCTATCGCGGCCGCCTCAAGATTCGCGAACTGCTCGGCGCCGGCGAACCGCTCAATCCGGAAATCATTGCGCAGGTGAAAGCGGCCTGGGGGATCACGCTGCGCGACGGCTTCGGCCAGACCGAAACCACGGCGCTGGTCGGCAACTCGCCGGGTCAGGTGCTCAAGCCCGGCTCCATGGGCAGGCCGCTGCCCGGCTACCGCATCGTGCTGCTCGATGCGGAGGGCAAGGAGGCGGACGAAGGCGAGGTCTGCATCGCTCTGGACCCGCGCCCGATCGGCCTGATGGTCGGCTACATGGACAGCGCCGAGAAAACCGCCGAAGCCACGCGCGACGGCTACTATCGCACCGGCGACGTGGCGAGCCGCGACGCCGACGGCTACATTACCTACGTCGGCCGCGCCGACGACGTGTTCAAAGCCTCGGACTACCGCATCAGCCCGTTCGAGCTGGAGAGCGCCCTGCTCGAGCACCCGGCCGTGGCAGAAGCAGCAGTGGTCCCCAGCCCGGACCCGCTGCGCCTGGCCGTGCCCAAGGCCTTCATCATTCTGACCCAGGGCACGCGCCCGAGCCGCGAACTGGCGAAGGAGATATTCCTGTTCCTGCGCGGCAAGCTGGCGCCCTACAAGCGCGTGCGCCGTCTGGAGTTCTCCGATCTGCCCAAGACCATCTCAGGCAAGATTCGCCGGGTGCAGTTGCGCAGCATCGAAGCCGAACGCCGCAAGACGTCGCAGCGCGCCGAGTTGGAATTCTTCGACGAGGATTTTCCGGAACTCAAGCAGTGATCTGATGCGCGCGGTCCGCGTGCGCAAGCCGCCGCACCGGCACGCGCAACCCGGGCAGGCTCAGAGTCCTGCTGAACCGGCCTGAGTACCTGGCACCGGGCCAAGCTTCCAAGTATCGGCGAGCACCTCGAGCAGGGTGCGGATCACCGGATCGTTCCCGCGCCCGGCGCGGTAGATGAACCACAGATCGGTTTCGAGGCGCAGATCGCGCCACAGGCACACCTCGCCCACGGCCTCCCGCTCCAGCGCCAGATCTTCGCGGATCAGAGACAGGCCCACGCCGGACACGACCAGGCTCGCGATGACGAATTCCTGGTCGGCCTCCACCACCTTGGCCGGCTCGATGCCGTGCTGGTCGAACAGCGCGCGCAGCAGCTGGTAGTGGGTGCTGATCGGCGGGGTAGTGATCCAGGGCAGCGCAGCGATCGCGTCCCAGTCTGCGTCGAGCACGCGCTGCTTCCACGCGGCCGGAGCGGCAACGCGATAGGAAACGCCACGCAGCCGCAGTCCGTCCACACCCGGGTGCGAAAGCGGGCCGAAATAGAAACTCGCATCCAGTTCGCCGTCGCGCACCTTGGCGAACGCGGCGCCGGATATCTCATGGTGCAATTCCAGCTGCAGCAGGGGATGGCGCTCGACCATGGCGCCCATGAATTCGCCGACGCGGCTGAAGCCCGGATCAGACAGCGTGCCCACGCCCACCCTGCCCGCCACTTCACCCTTGAGCGCTTTCGCCTGATTGCGCAAGGACTGGGCCGCGCCGAGCACCCGGTCCGCGTCGGCGAGCAGCCGCTGGCCGGCGAAGGTGAGTTCCATGCCGCTGGAGGTGCGCTCGAACAGCGTCAGTTCGAGTTCGTCCTCGAGCGCCCGGATCTGCCCGCTCACCGCCGGTTGGCTGACGTGCAGCTTCTCCGCGGCACGGGTCAGGTGACCCGCCTCGGCGACGGCGATAAAACTGCGCAATTGGTAAAGCTCCATGCGAAAACCAGCTTCCTAAGGCTTTGCCCAGCCCTATTTTAGGCTAAATCTTGTGCATTGCATCAACTATTTAGACAAAGTATAAGCCTGGGCAATGAGATCGATCGGAACAAGCGATTGGATTGTTGCCGTGTTAAGCCGTATCTTGTCTACATACAGCGGTTTAACGACGCTGGTTCAAACAGATAGGAAAGGACTCAAAATGCGATTCTACCCGCAGATTTACCCTGAGGACAGCGTGCAGCATCCCGCGACCTTTCCCGGCGGCGATGCCACAGACGCCTTCAAAACAGCCTTATTCCCGACTTTTTTTGTGCGTCGCACGATGCGCGAGAAAGACACTCCTGCGCCGCGAGCCGACGCCAGCGCGGCGACTCAGCAGAAGTACGCCATGGGTGGCGCCTGGGTCGGCAGCAAGCTGAAGTCCTACTACGAGGCCCTGGTGCGCAAGTTCGAGCGCGCCGGACAGGCTGAAATGGAGAATTACCTGGCCGCATCGCAAAACCTCGCCGACCTGGAAGAGCGCATCCGGCGCTACGAGCGCATGCATTCGCGCTACTACTGAAGCCGCGCAATCATCGCGCCCCATTACGCACGCACTATGAGGATTTCCAAATGAAAGCCATGACGGACAAAGCAGCAGACTGGTCCAGTATCCACGCCCGGCTGGACACCATACCCATGAGCCAAAGCGAGCGCGCGCACGCCTACACGAGCCTGCGCAACGCCGAACTCATCGCCGATCTGGTGCTGCGCGCGGCGGCCGACATGCGCGCCATCGGGCAAATCGCCGAGCGCGCTGCCGCCAGCCTGGCGAGCGCGTTCAAGGCGATGCTGGCGAAGCCCGTCAAGCACTGAGCGTCGTCGATCCTCTGATGACCAGCGCCGCGCGCCAGCCGCTCCCGCGCATTGCCTGGAAGCGATCGGAACGCTCCGGCGCTGAAACATGAGACCGCTGATGGTTCGCAGGGTCTATCTCGCCTGGCGCCTGCATAGCGGCCTCAACTATTCCTGGCGTCTTGCCTGGCATAAGGCGGCGTACGCGCAGGCCTTGTAGGGCAGCAGCTCGAGCGCACCAAGCGAAGGCACTTCGCTGCCCCGATGCACCGGCATCTCGCGCGAACTCGTCGCGCGCGCCTGATAACACTTTGAATCGACGCTCTGTCGGCCTGGCATGGCGTTTGCTGAACGAATAACGAGAAACGCGCTGCGAGCGAGGACCCGGCAGGATTGCCCCAGAGAGAGCATATGGTGTTGCCGCTGTTGATCAGATACACCCTGTTGGCCGCCAACCGGCGTTGGACGGTCGAAGTCTCGCTGTCCGCCCTCGTCGCGGCGCTGGTGTTCCTGCTGTGCGTGCTGCTG
>JAKAIH010000004.1 GCA_021825225.1 Pseudomonadota bacterium | reverse complement strand
CCGCCAGCCCCTGACTCCGTTCAAGCCCGCTACCCTCACCCTTCGCCCTCTACGCCCGCTGTTGTAGCCCGTAGTTTCAGCCCTGGCAATCGGGAATAGCCGCAATGGACTGCGGCAGGCCCAATTGTGTAAGCTGCAACGGTCCCGGCGCCCGCTCGCCCGGCCGCGCTTGCCCGCTCGCGCGAGCCCGGGCTTGCGCGTGACGCCGCAGGTAGCTCCGGCGCGCGCCAGCCGCTGAGGATTTGCGTTTTGGCTTAAGATAAGCGGCCGAAACCGAGCACCTTGCGCCGGACAGGCCGCCTATGACTGACAGCGCTGGTTGGCAATACCTCGCGAGCGCGCTGCGTGAATTGCATCGCGCGCTGATGGAACGCGCGCGGCGCGACTATGAGCGCGAGCATAAGCTCGCGCTCGGCCCGGCCGAACAACTGCGTTTGCTGACGACGGACCCGTTCTTCGATTGGCTGCGCGGATTGTCCGAACTGATGGTGGACATCGACCTCGTGCGCGACGCCGAAGCGCCGGATCTGGCGGAATTGGCGCCGGCCGTGCGTGCGGGCGTCGAGCATTTTATCGTGCCGCCGAAGCCGCCCGAAGCGGGCGACGCGTTTGCGCAGCGCTATTGGCCTTACCTGCAGGACGATCCGCATGTCGCGATGGCGCACGCTGACGTGAAGCGCGCGCTGCGCTCGTGGCCGCGTCCGGAAAAGGCGGATGCAGCCAGCCTGCTGCACGAGCGGCATCGGCTGGCCGAAAAAGCGCGCCACCGCAGCCGTCATCGCTGAACGCCCGGCCCGCCGCGCCGCGCGTGCTTCCTTCGCCGAGAACTACGTCGGCTTGCCCTCTTAGATCAGCCCCATGCCCTTGAGCACGGACAGCATCACCGCGGCGGCCACCACCGAGCCGATCTGTCCGCCGGTGTTGACGCCGGCGGCGTGCATGAGCAGGTGGTTCTTCTTGTCGTAGATCTGGCCTTGCGCCTGCACCACCCTTGCCGCCATCGGGAACGCCGAGATGCCGGCGGCGCCGATCAGCGGGTTGACCTTGCCGCCGGTCAGGGCGCAGACGATTTTGCCGAACACCACACCGGCTACGGTATCCAGGCAGATCGCGACGAAGCCCATGCCGAAAATGGCCAGCGTCTGCGGTTTGAGGAAGGCGTGGCCTTCCATGGTGCCGCCTATGGCCAGGCCGAGGAACAGGGTCACGATGTTGGCGATCTCGTTCTCCGAGGCCTTGGTCAGGCGCGCCACCACGCCGGACTCGCGCATGAAGTTGCCGAGCATGATGGTCCCCATGAGCGGCAGCCCCTTGGGCGCGAGCAGGCCGGTGACCAGGGTCACGACGACGGGAAAGAGCAGCTTGGTCTGGGTGGAGACGCTGCGCTTGATCGGCGCCATTTTGATCACGCGCTCCTTGGGCGTGGTCAGGGCGCGCATGATCGGCGGCTGGATGATGGGCACCAGCGCCATGTAGGAATACGCGGCCACCGAAATCGGCGCCAGCAGCTGCGGCGCGTACTGCGAGGCGACGTAGATGGCGGTCGGCCCGTCGCAGGCGCCGATCACGGCGATGCTGACCGCTTCCAGCTGCGGAAAGCCCAGTGCCAGGGCCAGCAGCAGCGTCAGGAAAATGCCGAACTGGCCGGCCGCGCCGAACAGCAGCATTTTCGGATTTTCCAGCAGCGAGCCGAAGTCGATCATGGCGCCGATGCCGACGAAAATGAGCAGCGGGAACACTTCGTTGGCGATGCCCATGTCGTAGAGAATCTTGAGCAGGCCGCCCGGCTCCATCAGGTCGGACAGCGGAATGTTCACCAGCATGCAGCCGAAGCCGATGGGCACGAGCAGCAGCGGCTCCACTTCCTTCTTCACGCCGAGATAGAGCAGGACGGCGGCGATCAGCAGCATGATCACGTTCGGCCCGCCCTGGGTGAACAGATAGCTGACGCCGGAGGTCAGTCCGTACAGGCCGGTTTGGAGGCTCTCGAACATTTTATTTTTTCTCCGGGGTGGCGGATTTGGCGGCGAGCGGATAGATTTTTTTCAGCAGATCCATGACCAGACTCAGGACCCAGAGAGTCAGAAAGGTTCCTCCCATGCCGACGATCATCATGGTGAGTCCGAAGGTCCATTTTGCATTATCCATGTGGCTCTCTCAGTAAGAGGAGGGACGGCGCGCGCGGTGCGCGATCGCCGGTCTACATGCGTTCGATGATGATCGCCAGGCCCTGGCCCACGCCTATGCACAGGCTGACCGCGGCATAGCGGCCGTTCATGCGCTCGAGCTGGCGTGCCGTGGTCAAAGCCAGGCGCGCGCCCGAAGCGCCCAGCGGGTGGCCGATCGCGATCGCCCCGCCGTTCGGATTGACGCGCGGGTCCTTGAAATCGACCTTGAGCAGCACCAGGCAGGCGAGCACCTGGCTGGCGAAGGCCTCGTTGATCTCGATGATGTCGAGGTCGGAGAGCTTGATTCCGGCGCGCTCGCAGGCGAGCGGTATGGCGTAAGCCGGACCCACGCCCATGATGCGCGGTTCGACCGCGGCGGCGGCGCCGGCGAGTATGCGCACCATCGGTTTCTTGCCGTTCTTCTCGCCCCACTGCCGGTTGGCGATCACCATCGCCGCGGCGCCGTCGTTGACGCCGGAGGCGTTGCCCGCGGTCACCACGCCGCCCTCGAACAGCGGTTTCAGCTTGGCCAGCGATTCCATCGATGCGTCGCGGCGCGGATGCTCGTCGAGGTCGACTACCATCGGCGGCGCATCCTTTTTCCTGCTCGGCAGTGCGACCGGGTGGATTTCGCCCTGGTAGAAGCCTGCGGCCTCGGCCTTCACGTACTTCTGCTGCGAGGCGAGCGCGAATTCGTCCGCCTGCGCGCGCGACACGCCGAAATCCTTGGCCACGTTGTCGCCGGTTTCCGGCATGGAGTGGGTGCCGTACTGCTTGGCGAAGCGCGGGTTCATGAAACGCGCGCCTATGGTGGTGTCGTACATTTTCACGTCGCGCGAATAGGCGGACTCGGACTTGGCGATCACATAGGGCGCGCGCGACATGCTTTCCACGCCGCCGGCGATGTAGAGTTCGCCCTCGCCGCAGCTGATCGCGCGCGCGGCGTCGAGCGTGGCCTGCAGGCCGCTCGCGCACAGGCGGTTGACGGTGGCGCCCGGCGTGCGCGGCGGCAGGCCGGCCAGCAGCGCGGCGAAGCGCGCGACGTTGCGGCAATCCTCGCCCGCCTGATTGACGTTGCCCAGCAGCACGTCGCTGATCTGCTCGGGCTTGACGCCGGCCTTTTTGACCACCGCGGCGATGACTTCGGCGGCCAGGTCGTCCGGCCGCACCGCGGCGAGCTTGCCGGCATGGCGGCCGAAAGGAGTGCGAAGTCCATCGTAAATGTAGGCGTCCAGCATGGTGTGTAGTCTCCGGGCTTTGGATGTTGGAGGGAGGGTTGATGCGGGGAATGGAGGCGATTTTACCTCTATTCGGCACTGTCGGCAGCAGCGCGGCCGGACTGGCGGGGCGGGTCCGGAGGCAGGAACTCCTTGCCACCCGTCGCGGCCGGTATGATACTTACTTGGCGCAAACGGATGGCCCAGCATAGGGTCAAAGTTGAGGAGGGGTATCCTGTGTAGCGGTGTTTTTTGGAGGAGGGCGGGTCGTCATGTACAAGAAAATCCTGATGGCATTCAACGGATCGCGAGAAGGGCGTTCGGCGCTGCTGGAAAGCGCCGAAGTAGCGGAATTCATCAAGGCGGAAACGCATCTATTGGCGGTGGCCGGGATGCCGCCCAGCCTGTTCCTGACCGAGGGCTTTTTGCCGGAGGAACTGCTGGAAGAGGAGAAGAAGCGCACGCAGGAGATCCTCGACGAGGGGATCAGGCTGCTCAAGGAGAAGGGTTTCAATACCACCGGCCATCTGACCGTGGGCGAGCCGGTGGAAGAGATCTGCCGCGTCGCCAGCGAATTGGGGGCCGATCTGATCGTGCTCGGACACCGGCAGAAGCTTTCGTTTGCCGCGCGTTGGTGGAAGGGCTCGGTCGGCGCCTCCCTGCTCGATTACGCGCCTTGCAGCATCCTGATCTGCCGCGGGCATTAGTTTCCTGCGGCAGCTGCGGGGTACAGGCCCTCGTGCGGACGGGCAAGCAAGTTTTTTTGAACGGACCTCAACCTTTTTGCGGTTTGTCCGTTAGCAAGGGTAAGGCGGTGGTTTTCCGCCTCTACCCGGAGCGGATGAGCCATGCGACTGTTGAGCCGGCTGATTGCCGAACAGGACATTTCCGAACAAGGCTATAGCGCGGAGGTGCTGTGCGCGAACTGGATCGCGCAACCTCCGGCGCCGACGCCAGCACCCGTTCGCGCCGCCGCACTGGAGCGCTTGCGCGAAGCCGATGCCCTGACCTTCCTCGCGCGCATCTACGCCTGCCAGCGCTGCTGAGGCGCCGGCGGCGCGCCGGGCGCTGCGTTTCTCTATAATCGACCACTTCTGGGTTCGTTCCTCCGGGGTCGATGAAACCGCTGGTTTCTGCTGCACGACTGCTATTGCCTGTGCTCGCGCTCGCGCTGGTGCTGGGCGCGGACCTGTCGGCTTATGGCCAGTCGCCGCAGGCGCGGCGCAAAGCCGCGCCACGCCAAGCGCAGCTGGCGCAGCGCGTCGACGACCGGCACTGGCGGGAGCTGATGGATCAGGCCGAAGCCCAGATCGCCAAGGGCGAGTACGCCCGGGGCGAAGACACCGCGCGCCAGCTGGTGGAAGAGGCGCGGAAGCTGTTCGGCGACAGCCATCCCGATACCGCGACCAGCCTCAATGTCATCGCCGATGCGCAGATGCGGCAGGGAAAATACGCCGATGCGCAGAAGAATTTCAGCGCGGCGCTGAACATCTACGAGCAGCGGCTGGGTCCGGAGGATGTGAGCACGGCGGCCGCGCTCAACAACCTGGCGCTGGTGCTGGAAAAACTGGGCGATTATCCTGGCGCCGAATCGCTGTTGCGCCGCTCGCTGCACATCCTGGAGAAAACGCTGGGCAATCAGCACCAGGACACGGCCACTACCCTGTCCAACCTCGGTCGCGTGCTGGACCTGCAGGGCAAGTTCAGCGAGACCGCCGGCGACGGCTCGGCCGACGATGCCAACAAGTTGAGCGCGCGCGCGCAGGAGCTGGCCGGGCGCGGCCAGTATCAGGAGGCCGAGACCCTCAGCTATCGCGTGGTCGCGATTCACGAAAAGACCCTGGGCAAGGATCATCCGACCACCGCGACCAGCCTGTCCAACCTGGGCAACGTGCTCTACCTGCAGGGCAAGTTCAAGGAAGCCGAAGCGGTGCACCGGCGCGCCCTCGCGATACGCGAAAAAGTGCTGGGCATGGACCATCCGGATACGGCGACCAGCATGAACAACCTGGCCAACGTGCTGCAGGAACAGGGCAAGGACGAACTGCTCGCGCCGAGCGAAGCGCGCGCCCAGGCGCAATTCAATCTGCAGGCCTACACGGAAACCGAAAGCCTGTTTCGCAAGGCCCTGGCGATCCAGGAGCGCACCTTGGGGCCGGACCATCCGTCCACCGCAAACACGCTCAACAACCTGAGCACCTACCTCGACCGGCGCGGCCGCACGGAGGAGGCCGAGCCGCTGCAGCGGCGCGCGCTCGAAATCCTGGAAAAGCGCCTGGGCCCGCTGCATCCGGATACCGCGGCGATGCTGACCACGCTGGCGCTGCTGCTCGATCGCGAGGGCAAGCTGGTGGAGTCCGAAGCCTTGTACCGCAAGGCGGTCGATATCGCGCGCCAGGCGGGCAATCCGCGCATCCTGCTGCTCAACAGCAGCCGCCTTGGGTATGCGCTTGCCAAGCGCGGGCGCTATCGCGAGGCGCTGCCGTTCTACAAGGAGGCGGCGGACACGCTGGATTACCTCTACGTGCGCACGCGCGGACTGTCGGAGGAGACGCGCGCCGCCTTCCTCGGCCAGTACGGCAATATCTATCTTGAAACCATCAAGGTGCTGCTGCAGCTGCATCGCAGCTCGCCCCAGGCCGGCTACGACCGCGAGGTGCTGGAGATCGCTTCGCGCAACCAGAGCCGCGTGTTCACCGAAATGATGCGCCAGGCGGACGTCGCGAAATTTTCCTCGGACCCTGCCTTTCTCAAAGTCAAACGCAAGCGCGAAGATCTGCAGGAGACGATAGAAAACCTGCGCCTGGCCATCGCTACGCTGCCGCTGAATCAGGCAGGCGTGGAAGCGCGCCGCAGCGATCTCGCCGCCCAGCTCGCAGCGGCGAACAGCGAACTCGCGGTGCTGGAGGAAGCGCTATGGCGCGACTACCCGCGTTTCATGGAGCTGACCAACCCGCGTCCGGTGACGGTGCAGGAACTGCAGCAGAAGCTGCTGCAACCGGACGAGGTGCTGCTCTCCTACGTGCTGCTGCCGCAGGAGGTGGCGATATTCGCCGTTACGCGCGACAGCTTCAGGATGGTGAACCTGCCGATCAAGCGCGAAGACGTGGCGCGGCGGGTGCGCGCGATCCGGCATGCAATCGAAAAGGTGGCCTGGGGCGAGTCGGTGCTGTTCCTGCGCGAGATCGAGCCCGCCAATCTCAATTTGCTCTATCGGGACCTGGTCGCGCCGATCGCGTCGGCGCTCACCGGGAAGAAGAAGGTGATCGTGGTGGCCGACGGGCCGCTGCTCACGGTGCCGCTGGAGTTCCTCGTGACCCGCTATGGTGCCGCCGAGCAGCAGGCCTTCGAAGCCACGCGCGCGGCGAGCGACGGCAGCGCGGCGCGGCCTTTTCTCGGCGAATACGCCGCGCTCGCCTATCTGGGCAAGGACTATCGCTTCGCCTATCTCCCGAGCCTGTCGGCGCTGGCTTCGCAGCGTCTGTATCCCAAGCAGGCTGCGGCGCCGCGGCAGGAGTTCACCGCTTTCGCCGACCCGGTGTTCGCGCCGCCGGCGGGCCAGGGTTATTCCCCCGCCACGCGCGCGGCGCTCGGCCTGCTCGCCAACAATTACCGCGTCGACCGCAACGGCCTGCCCGATATTCCGCGCCTGAAGGAAACCGCGGACGAGGCGCGCAGCATCGCCCGCATCCTGGGAGGCGAACATCACCTGTTCATCGGCGCCGCGGCGCAGGAGAAAATGGCCAAGTCGGGCGAATTGCGCGACAGCCTGTACGTGCTGTTCGCTACCCACGGCTTTCTCGGCGGCGAATTCCTGCCGGCTGCCGACTCGAGCGCGGAGCGTGCCGCCGGCGCGCCGCGGGCGAAAATCCGCGCCCAGCCCTCGCTCGCCCTGACCCTGGTGGGCGACCTGGGCGGCGAGGATGGCATGCTTACCATGAAGGAGGTGATCGAGGACGTCGAACTCAATGCCGACCTGGTGGCTTTGTCGGCTTGCAACACCGCGGGCGATACGGCCGAGGCCAACAACGGCGAGGGTTTCGCCGGCCTCACGCGCGCGTTCATGTTCGCCGGCGCGAAGAGCCTGCTGGTGTCGCACTGGAGCGTGGACAGCCTGTCGACCGAGGCGCTGATGACCTCGACTTTCCGCAACATCAAGCGCGGCGAACCTGCGCTCAAGGCGGTGAGCGACGCCCAGCGCGAACTGAGCGGCGGCAGCTACACCAACGGGCAGTATCACTTTTCACGCAGCAATCCGTTCTTCTGGGCTGCGTTTGTCTACGTAGGGGAATGATGAGCCAGGTACCGAGTCTGTCGTTCCGCCTGCGCGGGCTGTGGCGCTTCGCGCTGGTGGTCGTCGTCGCGTTCGGCTGCAGCGAGGCGATGACGCGCCTGGGGTGGCTGCAGCCGCTGGAGGACGTCTACTACGATTATTGGCACCAGTTCGCGGGCAAGCGCCGCGAGGCGCTGCATACCGCGGTGGTCGCCGTCGACGAGCAGACGCTGGATCTGTACAAGGACGATCCGCTTGCGTTCTGGCAGCCTCATTTCGCGCAGGCGATGGAGACGCTCACGCGCGCGGGGGTGAAAGTCATCGGGCTGGATTACCTGTACCAGGTCAGCGCCGAGGACTGGCTGAAGAAGCTCAAGATGCCGGGAAACGACAGCAGCCGCAGTTACGATTCGCCGTTTCGCGCGCAGCTCGCCGCCGGCAACAAGATACTCATCACGCAACTGGTGGAGCTGTCCAACGGGGAGGGCAGGCTGCTGCTGCCGCCGCGCGATCATTTGTACCTGTTGCCGCAGGGCATCAACGACCTGGGCATCGCCAACCTGGATCCGGACGAGGACAATTCGGTGCGGCGCTTCCTGCCGGTGTTCGATCCCGATCCGGGCAAGCCCGCCGTGGGATTCGCAACCCAGCTTGCGCTGCGCGCAGCCGGACTGGACCCGACGCTGACCGAATGGGACATCGGCGGGGTGAAGCTCAAGCGCGAGGCGCGGCCGCGGCTGATCGGCTACCTCGGCCCGCCGGGCACCATCCCCACGGTGTCGATGAGCAAACTGCTCAAGCCCGACGCCCTGGCCGATCCCGAGGTGCAGCAGTTGAAAGGCCGCGTGGTGATCATCGCCGCCAGCGATCGCGGCACGCAGGACCGGCATCCCAGCCCGTATTCGCGCGCGATATTCGGCAAGCAGAGCGACCAGATGATAGGCGGCGAGATACACGCCAATATCGTCGAGACCCTGCTCACCGGCGAATTCCCGCGCGCGCTGCCGCGTGCGGCCGAATGGCTCTATGTGCTGGCGCTGGTCGCGATCGCGGCGCTGCTCTATCTGCGCCTGCACCCGGTTGGCGGTTTGATCGCGGCCCTGGCGCTGAGCCTGCTGTGTCTGGTGCCGGCGTGGTTCATGTTCCTGCACGACTGGCTGCTGCCCGTGGGCCGGATGCAGCTTGCGCTGGGCATAGGGTTCCTGACTACGCTCGGCCTGCGCCTTACCGGCGAGGAGCGCGAGCGCGCACGGCTGAAGAAAATGTTCGGCCGATATGTTTCCGACGATGTGGTCAAGGTGCTGACCGAAGGCGAGCGGCCGGATCTTGCGGGAGAATCGGTGCAGGTGACGGTGCTGTTCTCGGATATCCGCAATTTCACCACCATCTCGGAGAAGCTCAATGCGCGCGAGGTGGTGGAGATGCTCAATGCCTATTTCAGCCGCACCACCGAGCCCATCCTGGCCGAGGGCGGAATGGTGAACAAATTCATCGGCGACGCGGTGATGGCGATTTTCGGCTCGCCGGTGCGCCACGCCGATCACGCGCGGCGCGCGCTGCGGGCGGCGCTGCAGATGGCGAAAGAGGCCGAGGATTTCAAGCAATGGATGCGCGAGCGCTTTCCCGGCCGCGGCCTGCCTGAATTCGCCATCGGCATCGGCGTGCATACGGGCGAGGCGGTGATCGGCGACATCGGATCGGTCAAGCGCACCGAGTTCACCGCCATCGGGGATACCGTCAATGCGGCCTCCAGGCTGGAGGGGGTGACGAAGGAGATGCATTGCGTGCTGGTCGCCAGCAAAGCCTGCGTGGATGCGGCGGGAGCGGGCGTCATCGAGGGCAAGCTGCAAACGGTCAAGGTCAAAGGCAGGGACGAAGCCATAGAGGTGTTCGAGATTCTGGGCATCGAGGGTCTGGCCTGAGCGGCTGAGCTGCCGGCTTGCCGGACGCGAAGCCGAGGCCGCAGCCCTGCATCTGCGGCCTGATCGGAATCGGAGTATGGTGGATCGGCTCTAGGGAGATGATCATGGAAGCGATAGGGCGGGTGCTGTCCGCGTGCGCGCTGCTGCTTGCGGTGTCCGGTCCGGCACACGCGCAGGAAGCGGACGTCGGTCTGGTGCAACAGCTGGCCGGAGAGGTTTCCTACAGCAGCGCCAGCGGCAGCGGCAGGGCGCGGGTGTTCATGAAAATGCGCCAGGGTGACCGCTTCAAGCTCGCAGCCGGGGCGCAGGTCCGCGTGGTCTACTTCCGCAATGGCCGGCAGGAGACCTGGCGCGGGCCGGCGAACTTCCGCAGCGGCATCGAGCGCAGCGACGCGCTGAGCGGCACGGTCTACCAGGTGGCAAGTCTGCCGCTTGATGTGCCGCAGAAAATCCAGAAAATTCCGGAACTGATTCAAATGGCGAAACTGGGCGGTGTCCAGGTGCGCGGGCTCAAGCCCAGGCGGCAGCCGAACCCGGAGCAGCAGGCAGCAGTCGCCGCGGCGCGTGCCACCTATGCCGATTTGCGCCAGCGCCTGGCGCAGGACGACATAACGCCCGAGCTGTATCTGTTCACCGCGCTCCAGGACCAGCTGCTGTACGACGAGATGCGGACGGTCGTGGATGAAATGCTGCGCAGGCAGCCCGGAAATCCGGAAGCGCAGCAACTGGCCGAATGGGTGAGGGCGCGCAGCCAAGCGTCGAACTGATCGGCCTGAATCCGTCGATCGGGGGGCTGTGCATTTTTGGTCACTAATTGACGAATCTCATGGGCGTGTTGCCGCATGCGGTGCCGGTAGATAATTAATGTCGTTTATGGACAAAGAGTTAGGAATAGGCTTGGCATCGGTACAATGTTTGCTTCGAGCCATGGGGCAGGCAAGCATCGTGATGCTGAAGGCCTGAATTTCGACAAGGGGAAATCGTGAAAATATTGCTATCGATATTGGCTGCCGCACTTATGGGCTTGGCTCCTGGAGCCGGTGCGCAAGGCAGCGACGTTGGCCTGATCAACCAACTCTCGGGCGATGTGAGCTACGCCGGCCAGGGCGGGTCCCAGTCCAAGGCGCAGGCCTTCATGAAAGTGCGCGAGGGCGATCGCTTTAACCTGCCTGCGGGCGCGCAGCTGCGCCTGGTGTATTTCGATGGCAGCCGCCAGGAAACCTGGAAAGGCCCCGCGAGCTTCAAGGCCGGCACCCGCCAAAGCGAGGCCCTGAGCGGGCAGGTCGCGGACGCGGCGCAGCTGCCCACGGGCGTGGCACAGAAGATCGCGCAAGTGCCCAATCTGGTGCAGATCGCGAAACTGGGTCGTTCCGGCGGGATCGCCGTGCGCGGCGGCGGCAAGCCCGGACGGCTGAGTTCGGAGCAGCAGGCCGAAGTGAATCAGGCCAAAGCCAACTATACGCAGATGCGCCAGAAGGCAGCAGCCGAGGACATCACGCCCGAGCTCTACTACTACACGGTACTGCAGGATCACCTGCTGTATGGCGAAATGAAGACGGTGACCGACGAGATGCTCAAGCGCCAGCCGAACAACCCCGAGGCGCAGGAGCTGGCCGCGTACGTGAAAAGCCGCATCTAGAGGATACTCAGCGAGCAGGGCAGCCGGGGCGCGCAAGCGCCCCGTTTCTTTTGCGCCGAGCGCATAATCGTCTCGGTCCGCGTTCATTATCGACGAATACCCGAATCCATGCCGTCCATGCGCAGCTGGGACATTTTCTGCACCGTGGTCGACAACTACGGCGACATCGGCGTCTGCTGGCGTTTGGCGCGGCAGCTGGCAGCCGAACATGGACAGCGCGTGCGCCTGTGGGTCGATGATCTCGCCAGCCTCGCCAGGATCAGCCCCGGCGTGGTCCCCGGTTTGGATGTGCAGCACAGCCGCGGCGTGGAGATCAGGTGGTGGCGCGAGCCCTTCCCCGTGGTCGAGCCTGCCGACGTCGTGGTCGAGGCCTTTGCCTGCAATCCGCCGGCAAGCTATGTCGCTGCCATGGTTGCGAGACCGCCCAGGCCGGCGTGGATCAATCTCGAATATCTGAGCGCCGAAGACTGGGTGCGCGGTTGCCACGGACTGCCTTCGCCTCATCCGTCCCTGCCGCTGGTAAAGCATTTCTACTTTCCGGGTTTCGTCGCGGGCACCGGCGGCTTGCTGGCGGAACCGGACCTGGCGCAGGCGCGCGCGCGGTTTCAGTCCTGCGCAGAAGAGCAGCTGCGGTTCTGGGAGGATTTGGGCATCCCCGCACCCGGCGCGGGCGAGCTGCAGGTCTCGCTGTTCTGCTATGCGCACGGCGGGATAGGTGCACTGTTGCGGGCCTGGGCGACGGGCGACACGCCGGTGCGCTGCCTGGTGCCGGAGGGAATCGCCACCGGGGCCTTGTCGGCGTTCTTCGGAACGGCAAGTCTCGCGCCCGGCACTGTCCTGCGCATAGGCAGGCTCGAAGTCCGAATTTTCGCTTTCCTCGAGCAGGATCGCTACGACCGGCTGCTGTGGGCCTGCGACTTCAATCTCGTGCGCGGCGAGGATTCCTTCGTGCGCGCGCAATGGGCGGCGCGGCCGCTGCTATGGCAGATCTACCCGCAGCAAGAGGGAGCGCACTGGCCCAAGCTGCAGGCCTTTCTCGATCTGTATTGCCAGGACCTGTCGCCGGAACTAGCGGCTTCGCTCGCAGGATTGTGGCGGGCCTGGAACCAGGGCGACGCGGCCGGAGTCGAATCCGCCTGGCCAGGCTACTGTGCCAAGCGGCCCGAACTGCAGGCGCATGCGCGCCGCTGGGCGGTGCAGCTGGGCGCGTTGCCGAATGTTGCAAACGGGCTTGCGCAGTTTTGCGAAAATTTGTTAAAATAGAATGTTTTAGACACTCTCTAACCGGTTAGGACGACAGACCAGATATGAAGATCGCACAAGAACTCCGCGCAGGCAATGTGATCATGCTCGGAAACGACCCGATGGTGGTGCAGAAGGCCGAGTTCAGCAAGTCCGGCCGCAATGCGTCCGTGGTGAAAATGAAGCTCAAGAATCTGCTCTCCGAGTCGATCAGCGAGAACGTTTACAAGGCCGACGAAAAATTCGACATCGTCGTCCTCGAGCGCAAGCAATCCACCTACTCGTATTTCGCCGATCCGATGTACGTGTTCATGGACGCCGACTACAACCAGTTCGAAGTCGAAAAAGACAACATGGGCGAGGGCATCAATTTCCTCGAAGACGGCATGCAGTGCGAAGTCGTGTTCTACGACGACCGCGCGATTTCGGTCGAATTGCCCAATACCGTGGTGCGCGAGATTATCTACACCGAACCCGCGGTGCGCGGCGACACTTCGGGCAAGGTGCTCAAGCCGGCGAAAATCAACACCGGTTTCTCGGTGCAGGTGCCGCTGTTCTGCGCCACCGGCGACAAGATCGAAATCGATACCCGGACAGGCGAGTACAAGCGCCGCGTCTGAGCGGATCGCTCGACACAAGAAAGGGCGCGCATTGCCGCGCCCTTTTTGTTTCCTGCGGAGACCAGGTGCGCGCCAAGCCGGTGGATGCACCCCCCCTTGACGGTTTGGCGTTTAGCGGGTATAACGCGGACAAGTGTTTAGTTTCAAGTGCTTGAGAGCGGTTCCGTGAGCGGTACGTCCTTTTCAGTCTTGAGATTCAAACATTGATTGATCGGGTTTGACCCGAGTTCTCAACTTTTAAAGGAACGCGACATGGCAACCGGCACAGTGAAATGGTTTAACGACTCCAAGGGCTTCGGCTTTATTACCCCGGACGGCGGCGGCGAAGATCTCTTCGCGCACTTCTCCGAAATCAACATGCAGGGCTTCAAGACGCTCAAGGAAGGGCAGAAAGTGTCCTTCGAGATCGTAGACGGCAAAAAAGGCAAGCAGGCGGCCAAGATTCAAGCTGCTTGATCCAGGCAGCTTCTCCATAAAAAGCCGGGCGCGCAGCCCGGCTTTTTTATGCCCGCGTCAGCGGGCGCGAGCTGCGCCGATGTACGTCGCAGCTATTTCGCGTACTTGCGGAACTCGGGTTTGCGCTTTTCGCGGAACGCGTTGCCGCCTTCCTTCGACTCGTCGGTGGCGTAGTAGAGCTTGAGCGCCTGCATCGCAAAGGAAGAGATGCCGCGGATCATCTCGGTGTCGACGTTGAACGATCTCTTCGCGATCGCAATCGCGGTCGGGCTCATTTGCAGGATCTCGGCACACCATTTTGCGACCTCGGCATCGAGCTGCTCGTGCGGCACGACCGCATTCACCAGCCCCATCGCCAGGGCTTCCTGCGCGCTGTAGCGCCGGCACAGGTACCAGATTTCGCGCGCCTTCTTTTCTCCGACCACGCGCGCGAGCAGCGCGGTGCCGAAACCCGGATCGACCGAGCCCACCTTGGGGCCGACCTGGCCGAACTGCGCCTTGTCCGAAGCGATGGCGAGGTCGCACAGCGTCACCAGCACGTTGCCGCCGCCGATGGCGTAGCCGTTCACGCGCGCGAGCACCGGCTTCGGGATGTCGCGGATGATGCTCTGCATTTCCTCGACCGGCAGGCCGATGGTGCCGCGTCCGCCGTAGCCGCCGTCCTCGGCGTCGGCGCTCTGATCGCCTCCCGTGCAGAACGCCTTGTCGCCGGCGCCGGTCAGGACGACGACGCCGATGTCGCGGTTCCAGCCGGCCTTGCCGAAGGCGCGGATCAGCTCCTCGCAGGTGTCGCTGTTGAACGCGTTATAGACCTTGGGCCGGTTGATGGTGATGGTGGCAACACCGGATTGTTCCGCATAGATGATGTGCTTGAATTCCATGGTGTGGGATTCCCGTCCGACAATTTGAGGGTGATTGTTTAGTTCGAGCTCGTTCGGTATTATGAGTACCACATTACCTTGGCGCAACCGAGTTCCGCGCCGGGGACATCAAGAAGCAGCCAGGAGGTTGCGTCTTTTGCCTCCGGAGCCCTGGCTGATCCGGTTGCCGTCGCGATTCCCAACCACGCAAATCCGGAGAAAAAAATGAATATTCCCGCTCCCGATCAACACCAGGAGCTGCGCGAAGCGCTGCGCGATCTTTGCCGCGAGTATCCCGACGAGTACTGGCGCAAGCTCGACTACGAGCGCGATTTTCCGGTGGCATTCATCGATGCGCTGACCAAGGCCGGTTGGCTGGCGGCGCTGATCCCGCAGGAATACGGCGGCTCCGGCCTGGGCCTGGCGCAGGCCTCGGTGATCATGGAAGAGATCAACCTGTGCGGCGGAAATTCCGGCACCTGCCATGGGCAGATGTACAACATGGGCACGCTGTTGCGCCACGGCTCGGAGGCGCAGAAACGCAAGTACCTGCCCAAGATCGCCTCGGGCGAATTGCGGCTGCAGTCGATGGGCGTGACCGAGCCGACCACCGGCACCGATACCACCAAGCTCAAGACCACGGCGGTGAAGCGGGGCGATCGCTACGTGGTGAACGGCCAGAAAGTGTGGATTTCGCGCATCCAGCATTCGGACCTGATGATCCTGCTCGCGCGCACCACGCCGGTGGCACAGGTCAAGCGCAAGTCCGAGGGCATGTCGATATTCATCGTCGATCTGCACCAGGCCATAGGCAAGGGCCTCACGCTGCAGCCGATACGCAACATGGTCAGCCACGATACCTGCGAACTGTTTTTCGACAACCTGGAGATTCCGGCGGAGAACCTGATCGGCGAGGAGGGCAGGGGCTTCAAATACATCCTCGACGGCCTGAACGCCGAGCGCATCCTGATCGCCGCCGAATGCATAGGCGATGCCTACTGGTTCATCAACCGCGGCAGCGCCTACGCCAAGGAGCGCGTGGTGTTCGACCGGCCCATCGGCCAGAACCAGGGCGTGCAGTTCCCGATCGCCGAGTCCTACATCGAGACCGAGGCGGCGAACCTGATGCGCTGGAAAGCGTGCTCGCTGTTCGATGCGCATCAGCCCTGCGGCGCCGAGGCCAACATGGCCAAGCATCTCGCGGCCAAGGCCTCGTTCGAGGCGGCCAACATCTGCCTGCAGACTCATGGCGGCTACGGCTTCGCCTGCGAATACGACGTCGAGCGCAAATTCCGCGAGACGCGGCTGTACCAGATCGCGCCGATCTCGACCAACCTGATCCTGTCCTACGTCGCCGAGCACGTGCTCGGCCTGCCGCGGTCGTTCTGAGCATGGCGAAACTCAGCGGCCGTTCCGCGTTCCTCAAACTTCTGATCGACGAGGGCGTAACGCATCTGTTCGGCAATCCCGGCACCACCGAACTGCCAATCATGGAAGTGGTGCCCGATTTTCCCGAGCTCAACTATGTGCTCGGCCTGCAGGAAGCCATCGTGGTGGGCATGGCCGACGGCTATGCGCGCGCCTCGGGCCAACTCGCCGCCTGCAGCCTGCATGTCGCGCCCGGCCTGGGCAACGCGATGGGCGCGCTCTACAACGCCAAGTTCTCGGGTTCGCCTCTGATCGTGACCTGCGGCCAGCAGGAGCAGGGCCACGGTCTGCTCGAGCCGCTGCTGTACGACCCGCTGCTGCCGATCGCGCAGCCGATGGTCAAGTGGGCAGTCGAAGTGACGCGCGCCGAAGACTTGCCGCGCATCGTGCGCCGCGCGGCCAAACTCGCGCTGACCCCGCCGACCGGCCCGGTATTCATCAGCCTGCCGGGCGATGTGCTCGACGCCGAGGTCGAGCTCGATTTCGGCAAGCCGACCCGCGTCGACGCGCGCGTGCGGCCTGCGGACGAAGCATTGGAGCAGCTCGCGGCGAGACTGCTG
>JAKAIH010000406.1 GCA_021825225.1 Pseudomonadota bacterium | reverse complement strand
TCGCCGAACAGCAGTACGGACAGCAGCGGCCACAGCGGCGGGAACAGCCACAGCGGCACCGACAACAACGCGAACAGGCTCAGCCAGGCGAGCGCCATCACGCTGTTCCATGCGCTGCCGGCAAAGCCGCCGCCCGCGCGGCGCACGAGCTGCGGATAGCTGCGCCCGGCCACATGCCCGACCATCGCCGGCATCGCGAACACGCCGATGATCAGCACCGCCGTGACCAGCACCAGCGGCACGAACAAGAGCACGAGCAGGATCCAGGCGAGATGCGTGGCGAGCAGCGTGAGCGGCCAGACGCCGATCGCCCAGGCGACCAGCGCGGACTGCTGCAACTGCAGCTGCAGCCAGGCCGCCGCCTGCGACCAGAACGCGTACGCCAGGCCCAGCCACAGCGCGAGCGCGATCGCCACCGGCCACAGCATCAGCAACAGCATGCGCGGATGCAGCAGGCTCGCTAACGCGCGCAGCAGCGCCGTGCTGATTTCACTCATGCATATCGCCCCTGTACGTCACCGCTGCATACTTTGCCACATTTTCTGCAGCCGCTTCACCGATACCGGCACCGGCGTGCGCAATTCCTGTGCGTACAGCGACACGCGCAGCTCCTCCAGCAGCCAGCGGAATTGCTCCAGCTGAGGATCGGCCACGCCTTGCTTCCTCTGCTTCGCGTCCTCGCGCTGCCAGGTCTGCCACAGCGGATTGAACTCGGCGCTGAAACGCGCATCGCGCGCGGGGTCGGTGCGCAGCTTGTCCAGGCGCAGCGCCACCGCCTTGAGGTAGCGCGGGAAATGCTGCAGGCGCTCCCACGCCGTCGCGGCGATGAAGTTCTTCGGCAACAGATGCGCAAGCTGCTCCTCGATCTCGCGCTGCGCCTGCGGAAAATTCTTCAGCCCCTGCAGTTTCTTCTGCAGCGCCTGATGTTCGCTGAGCACCGTCGCTACGAGGCGGCAGATTTCCTGCGCCAGCAGCGACAGCCGCGTCTTGCCTTCCTCGCAGCGCTTGGTGAACTGCGCCTGCGTCGCGGGCAGGGGCTCGGCCATGCAGGCGCGATCGAAGGTCACGCGCAGCAGCTGGTCCTTGAGCGAGGCGGCGTCGCCGAAGGGCAGGAATTGCATCGCCATGTCGCGCAAGCCAGGCATATTCTTCTCCAGGTACTTCGTCTGCTCCTTCAGCTGCAGCATGAGCAGCCGCCGCAGCCCATCGCGGTGCTGCGCCTGCGCCTTCTGCGGCGCGTCGAACACCTCCAGGTCCACGCTGTCGCCGCGATCGACCAGCGCCGGATAGCCGATCAGGGTCTGCGCCCCCTGGCGTATTTCCATGATCTCCTGCAGCTCACCGAAACTCCAGCCGGTGATGCCCGACAGCGCAGCCCTGGGTTGGGCGATCGCGCTGAACTGCTCCCCTGCCCGCTCGCCCAGTTCCGCGCGCAGCTGCGCCAGGTTGCGCCCCATGGCGAGCTGCCGGCCGTGCTCATCCTCCACAAGAAAATTCATGGCGAGATGCGCGGACAGCAGCTCGGGGCGGAAAGCGTCGAGCGGCACCGCCAGATTCAGTTCCTCGCGCGCGTGGCGGGCGATGGCTTCGGCGAGCGTGAGTTCATCCGCGCGCTGCGCAGCGGCAGCGGCCGCGACAAACGCTTCGGCGAATTCGGGCAAGGGCCCGAGCTTGTGGCGGATTTTCTGCGGCAGCGTTTTCGCCAGCAGCGCGACTTTTTCCTTCAGCAGGCCGGGCACCAGCCAGTCGCAGCGCTTGGCCGAGAGCTGGTTCAGCGCGATCAGGGGGACGGTCAGCGTGAGACCGTCGCGCGCGTTGCCCGGATCGTGCAGGTATTCGAGCGCGTAATTGCGTCCGCCGATGTCGAGCTGGTGCGGAAACAGCTCGGTGGTGATGCCGGCCGCCTCGTGCCGCATCAGGTCTTCGCGCTTCAGATAGAGCAGCTGCGGATTGCCGGCTTCGGCGTCGCGCCGCCAATGCTCGAACGCCGCGCCGTTGTGTATCCCCTGCGGAATCAGGCTGTCGTAGAAAGCGTAGATCAGTTCCTCGTCCACGAGCACGTCGGGGCGGCGCGATTTATGTTCCAGCGTCTCGATATCGCGGATCAGCTTGCGGTTGTGGGCGAAGAACGGCGCGCGCGTCTCGTACTCGCCCTCGACCAGCGCCTGGCGTATGAATATCCGGCGCGACTCCGGCGGATCAAGCGGCCCGTAGTGGATGCGCCGGCCGGCGTAGAGCAGGATGCCGTACAGGGTCGCGCGCTCGAACGCGGCCACATGCGCGGGCTTTTTCTCCCAATGCGGCTCGTAGCGGTGGCGGCGGACGAGGTGCGCGCCTATGCTCTCCAGCCACTCCGGCTCGATGCGCGCGACGCAGCGCGCATACAGGCGCGTGGTTTCGGTGATTTCGGCGGCCATGATCCAGCGCCCGGCTTTCTTGCCCACGCCCGAGCCGGGGTGGATCAGGAACTTGATGCCGCGCGCGCCGAGGTAGTGTTCGCTGTCCTCCGACTTGCAGCCGATATTGCCCAAGAGGCCGGCGAGCAGCGCGCGGTGGATCTGCGCATACTCGGCCTCTTTCTCCGACACCTTCCAGCCGAGCTCGGCGACGAAAGTATGCAGCTGGCTGTGGATGTCGCGCCACTCGCGCATGCGGTTGTACGACAGGAAATTGTCGCGGCACAGCTCGGCGAGCTTGCGGTTCGACTTCTTGTGTTCGAGCGCCCCCTCATAGAACTTCCACAGCTTGAGGAAGGCAAGGAAGTCCGACTTCTCGTCGTCGAACTTGGCCTGCGCCGCGTCGGCCGCGCCTTGCCGCTCCATCGGCCGCTCGCGCGGGTCCTGCAGCGACAGCGCGGAGGCGATGATCAGCACCTCGGCCAGGCTGCCCTCCATCTTCGCCGCCAGGATCATGCGCGCGATGCAGGGGTCGAGCGGCACGCGCGCGAGCTGCCTGCCGATCTCGGTCAGATCATTCGCGTCGTCCACCGCGCCCAATTCGGCGAGCAGGCCGTAGCCGTCGCCGATCGCTTTGGGCAGCGGCGGATCGAGAAACGGAAAATCCTCCACCTCGCCCAGGTGCAGCGACTTCATGCGCAGGATCACGCCCGCGAGCGAGGAGCGCAGCAACTCGGGTTCGGTGTAGGCCGGGCGCGCCTTGAAGTCGTCCTCGGCGTACAGGCGGATGCACACGCCGCTCGCGACGCGGCCGCAGCGCCCGGCGCGCTGGTTCGCGCTCGCCTGCGAGATTTTCTCCACCTGCAACTGCTCCACCTTGCTGCGGTAGCTGTAGCGCTTGATGCGCGCCTCGCCCGGATCGACGACGTAGCGTATGCCCGGAACAGTGAGCGAAGTCTCCGCCACGTTCGTCGCGAGCACGATGCGCCGGCCGGTGTGCGATTTGAACACGCGCTCCTGCTCCGCCGCCGACAGCCGTGCGAAGAGCGGCAGGATTTCAGTATGCGGCGGATGGTGCTTCCTCAGCGCCTCGGCGGTTTCGCGGATCTCGCGCTCGCCCGGCAGGAACACCAGCACGTCGCCCGGTCCGCAGCGTGCG
>JAKAIH010000405.1 GCA_021825225.1 Pseudomonadota bacterium | reverse complement strand
AGAACCTGCGCCGTGACACCGAAGCGCTGCAATTCCGCACCAAAGTCGCGAACATCGCCGCCATGCCGCTGCTGGTGAGCCTGTTCGGCCTCGGCTTCGCCGGCTGGCGCCGGCGCCGCGCGCGCACTGCCCGGGCGGGAGGCGCAGCATGAATCAGCGCTACGCTCTCGTCCTCGCCCTGCTCGCGCTTGTCGTCGGCGGCGCCGCACTGTACATGTACCGGCGCGAGGAATCCGCGCAGCCCGCGCTCGCCGCGCAACTGGGGCAGCCGCTGATCAAGAACCTCGAGGCGAGCGAGGTCGCCAGCATCGTCATCCGCGCACCCCAGGCGACGCTCACGCTGGCCAGGAAGGCCGGGCACTGGACGCTTGCCGAACGAAACGGCTTTCCCGCGGACCTGAACAAGGTGACCGATCTGGTGCTCAAAGCGATCGAGCTGAAAATCGGCCGCGCCGAGGCGATCGGAGAACAGGACCGCGCGCGCCTTGCGCTGCTCGACCCCGCCAAAAGCACGCCGCCTGCGGGCGGATCGGCGACTTCGCTCACGTTCAAGGCGGCCGACGGCCGCGTGCTCGCTCAGCTGCTGGTGGGCAAGAAGTATTTCAAGAACGCGCCCACGGCTGCTTCCGCCGACACCCCGGCCGATGGCCGCTTCGTCATGCTGCCCGGGCATCCGCAGCAGGTAGTCATCGTTTCGGATCCCTTGCGGCTGGTTAGCGCCGCCAGCGCCGACTGGGTTTCCAAAGACGGCATCGCCGTGGAGCATGTGAAAAGCCTGGAAGTGAAGCCAGCCGAGGGCGAAGGCTACAAGATCGAGCGCAGCAGCGAAAGCGCGGATTGGAAACTGGCAAACGCGAAGAGCGGGGAAAAGCTGGATCAGACCAAGGCCAATGCTGCCGCCTACAAGCTGGGCAGGCTGGAGATCGACGACGTCGCGGCCGGCGACCAGGCCGGTGACAAGGACTTTGACCATCCCGCCGTGATCACCGCGACGACCTTCGACGGTCTGACTTATGTCCTGCACCTGGGCCAACCCGAAGACGAGCGCTATCGGCTGCGGGTGGAGGTCGAAGGCACGCCGAGGCGCGAACCCGAACTGCGCAAGGACGAAAAACCCGAAGCCAAGGCGGCGCGCGAGAAAGCACTCGCCGAAGAGATGAAGCGGCTCGATGAACGCGTCGCGCGCGAGAAAGCGCTCAAGGACTATGTGCTGCTGGTGGCAAAAAGCAAACTCGCCGACCTGCCGCAGAAGAAAGCCGATCTGCTGCAGCGGAAACCGGCATCGCCAGCGAAACCCTGAGCCCTGATCGCGTGCAGGGCTCAGCCGCCGGTCCGCCTCAGGCCGGCTTCGCCTGGGCGGTCTTCGTTCGATCGAGCATGGTCATGGCCGAAGTGATCAGCGTGGCCATGTCGCCCATGTTGGCGGGAACGATGAGGGTGTTGTTGGTCTTCGCCAGATAAGCGAAGGCGTTGACGTACTGCTCGGCGACTTTCAGGTTGGCCGCCTGCTGCCCGCCTTCCTTGGCGAGCGACTCCGCCACCGCGGTCACCGCGGCGGCAGTGGCCTCGGCGATCAGCCGGATCGAGGTGGCGTCGCCCTGCGCCTTGTTGATCACCGCCGCCTTGGCGCCTTCGGATTTGAGGATCGCGGCCTGCTTCTCGCCCTCGGCGATGTTGATCTCCTGCTGCTTCTGGCCTTCGGACTTGGCGATCAGCGCGCGCTTCTCGCGTTCGGCCGTGATCTGCGCCTGCATCGCGCGCAGGATGGTTTCCGGCGGTGTGATGTTCTTGATCTCGTAGCGCAGCACTTTCACCCCCCAGGAGCGGCCGGCCTCGTCCAGCACCGACACCACCTGGCGGTTCATCTCGTCGCGGCTCTCGAAGGTCTTGTCCAGTTCCATTTTGCCGATTTCGCTGCGCAGCGCGGTCTGCGCGAGCTGGGTGATGGCGGCGATGTAATTGGACGAACCGTAGGAAGCGAGCCGCGGGTCGGTCACCTGGAAATAGATGACGCCGTCCACCGAAAGCTGGGTGTTGTCGCGGCTGATGCACACCTGCTCGGGCACGTCGAGCGGCACCTCCTTCAGCGAGTGGGTGTAGGCGATGCGGTCGACGAAAGGCACGATCACGTTCAGCCCTGGCTGCAGGATGGCGTGAAACTTGCCCAGGCGCTCGACCACCCAGGCGCTTTGCTGCGGCACCACGCGCACGCCCTCGATCACGAACACGATCGCCACGGCGAGTATGAAAAACGGGATGGTGTAGCCGCGCGTCTGCTCGAACTGCGAGATGGCGATCGTGGCGATGAGGACGGCGATGAATTTGGGGAACATGGCTAATCTCCCTGCGTAGGGGTTTGACTGCGGGGGTTCAGGGCTTGGCTTTCGACACCTTGAGCGTATTGCCGTCCATCGCATGGATGTACAGCACCTGGCCGCGCTCGAGCTCGCGCTCGCCCTCGACCTCGGCGTCCCACAGCGTGTTGCGGTATTTCACCCGCGCGGCGCCCTGTTGCCTATCGACCCAGGCGTCGAGCGTGACCGCCTGTCCGACGTCGAGCGAAGCCATGTCCGGCTGCGCCATCGCCTTGCGTTGCTGGCGCACCCAGAACACGCCGGCGACCGCCACCACTGCGGAGCACAAAGCCTCCAGCCAGAAGCCCAGCCCGAACCAGGACGCGGCCGAGCCGGCAAAGGCCGCGATGCCCAGAACCAGCAGGAAAAACGTGCCGGTGACGAGTTCGGCGATGACCAGCACGAATCCCGCGGCGAGCCAGACCAGATAGGTTTCCACGCATTTCTCGTACGTAAGGGGCTGGCTGCATCATAGCTCAATATCGCGCCGACCGGCTCCGCGTCGCGATTGGCGCGCAGCTACGCTATCATGCGCGCAACGGCGCAAGAGCACTGAGGCAAGACAGCCGAACCACAGGAGGCGGAAATGAAGTCAGACAGCAGCGTGCACCGCGAAGCCGGCGCCCTTTCCGGCGTCGTCCCCAGCGTCAACCTTGCGGCCGAGCCCGGCCGGATGGATTTCTACGAGCGCGCGCGCGGCCGCAATCTCGCGCCGCTGTGGCGGGTGCTGCACGGCCTGGTCACAGCGCAGCCGGCGCCGCGCTGCGTGCCTGCGCTATGGCGCTACGCGGACGTGCGGCCCTACCTGATGGAGGCGTGCAAGCTGATCAGCGCGGAGGAAGCCGAACGCCGCGTCATGGTCCTCGAAAACCCGGGACTACCGGGCGAGTCGCGCATCACCCAGAGCCTGTTCGCCGGCCTGCAGATCATTCTGCCGGGCGAGATCGCGCCGGCGCACAAGCATGTGGCCTCGGCGCTGCGTTTCATCATCGAGGGGAAGAACGCCTACACCGCAGTCGCGGGCGAGCGCACCATGATGGAGCCCGGCGATTTCGTGATCACCCCGTCCATGACATGGCACGACCACGGCAACGAAAGCGATGCGCCCATGGTCTGGCTCGACGGCCTGGACATGCACATCGTCAACCTGATGTGCGCGAGCTTTCGTGAAGCTTATCCGGGCAGGGTGCATCCCGTGGAC
>JAKAIH010000404.1 GCA_021825225.1 Pseudomonadota bacterium | reverse complement strand
CGGGCCATGATCATGCCGCCGAGCACGCCCATGACGTCGGTGTAAACGGTCAACAGCGGCAGCGCCAGCATCAGTGCCAGCACCTTGGGCAGGACCAGCAGTTCCAGCGGCCCCACGCCAATGGTGCGCAACGCGTCGATCTCCTCGGTCACTTTCATGGTGCCGATCTGCGCCGCATAAGCCGAACCGGAGCGACCGGCGACGATGATGGCGGTGAGCATGGGCGAGAGCTCGCGAACCATCGACAAACCCACCAGGTCGGCGACATAGATATTCGCCCCGAACTGGCGCAGCTGCTCCGCGCCCTGATAGGCGATCACGATGCCCATCAGGAATGACAGCAAGCCGGTGATCGGCAGCGCTTCGAATCCGGTGGTCTGCAGGCTGTACGCGATGGCGCGCCAGCGTATGCGCCCCGGTCGGGCGACCGAGCGCAACAGGGCGACGGCGTTTTCTCCGAGAAACGCCAGCATGCCGAAGGCATTGCCCAGATTGCTCCATGCCTGGCGGCCGATCCTGTAGAGCAGGCCGGGTACCGTCTTCGATTCCGGCGCGACGCTGCGCGAGGCGACGAGTTGCAGCAAGGCCGCGAACTCCGGGCGCAATCCAAGCAATTGCACGCTGCGTCCGTCCTGTTTCAGGGTGCGCAGGGTGCGGTGCAGCAGCCAGGCGCCGGAGGTGTCCAGCGCAGTCACCGCGGACGCGTCGAGCGTCAGCTCTGCGCCTGCAGGCTGGGGGAGTCGCGCGAGCTTCGGTTCCAGCTGCGCGATCGCACGCAGTACCCATGCTCCGGCGCAGCGCAACTCCTGCGGCGTGGCCCCAGGCCGTATGTCTGCTTCGGTGTCAGGTTCGGGATCGTCTTTGACTGTCATCATTCCGACCGCAGTGAGCGCAAGATTCCCCTCCTGTCCGAAAGCTAGCGCATGCCGTCCGGCGGGGTGTTGATATCCGTCAAACGCCACCCGGCGCGCGGTCCGCGGGCGGATCGCGCTCCTGCTACCATAGCCGTCGCGACAACCATGGAGCAGGACACATGAATCTGGAAATTGCGGGAAAGACAGCGCTGATCACCGGCGCGAGCACGGGTATCGGCCGCGGCATCGCGCTCGCATTGGCAGCCGAGGGCGTGCACCTGGCGATAGCCGCACGGCGCAGAAATCTGCTGGACGAAGTCGCAGCCGAAATCGTCGCCGCCGGCGGCGCGCGCCCGGTGGTGATCGAGTGCGACATGCTGCAGCCTGAGGCGGCGGCGGAGATTGCAGGTGCGGTGCTGGCGGGCCTCGGCTCGGTCGATATCCTGATCAACAACGCCGGCGGCAGCCGGCGCTTCGACCTGGACACGACCGAGGCGCAGTGGGAAGAGGCGCTCACGCTCAATTTCACCCGCCAGCGCCAGCTGACGCATCGATTGCTGCGGCAGATGATGGCGCGCAACTGGGGGCGCATCATCAATATCACCGGCAAGTCCGAGCCGGAGGGCATCAATGGCGCCTTTTGCGCCAAAGCCGCGATGCATTCCTGGGCCAAGGGCCTGTCGCGCGAGGTGGGCAAGCACGGCATCACCGTGAACTCGATTCCGCCCGGGCGCATCATGATGCGAGCAGATCCTGCGCAACTACACGCCGGAATACCGCCAGTGGCAGGCGGAAAACGAAATTCCGGTGGGCTCATACGGCGAGCCCGAAGATATCGCGCAGCTGGTGTGCTTTCTCGCCTCGCCGCTGGCGCGCTATATCACCGGCACCGTGATCCCGGTGGACGGCGGGCTGCGCCGCTATCAGTTTTAAGGCCGCGCCTCGGGTTCCTCAGCTGTGCGATCGGGTGCGTGCAGGAACCGGCTTTGCCTTGCCGGGCGCACGCCAGGCGCGCGTCCGGCGCCGGGCGTATGATTGATTCTTGTCAAACGGCCGGATCGCAAGTACGTATAATCGAATTGCGGTCCTGGTGCGTGGCAATCACGCGTATTAATTGCAACGCTAATTGTTCAGGTTTGCTATGAAAAAAGTGATACCGGAAACGCCCCCCGAGTACGATAAAGCGAGAATCGTCGAGCGCCCCGATGGCTTTTATTGGCAATCCAGGGACAGCGCGAAGGAGTCCGGCCCGTTCGCGACTCTGCTCGAAGCCGTCGAAGACATGCAGTACAGCGCTGATTCGGACTACGAGCCGGGCGAGAGCGTCGAGCAGGCGGAATCCGAGATCGGCATTTCCGACTGGGTCGATCCCGAGACCGGCGAACTCGCGGAAGAGCTCACGCCGCGCATCGAAGACCACTGAGCGCGTTTCAGACAGTCGCGGCGCCTAGCTGTTCCAGACAGCGGGCTATCCACTGCGCGGTGAGCTTCTCCTGCAAGGAATTCTGCCGCAGGCGCTCCGACAGCGCGCCGAAATCCACGCGGTCGAGTTCCTGATCCTGATTGGAACACGAGAACACGTAGCTGGTCCTGCCCGTTTGCGGATCGCGCTGCGGCTGCAGGCATTGCGCGCAAATTTCCTTCATCATGCATTGCATCGGCGAATTGATCGAGCCGATGGCGAAATGATGCGGCTTCAGATGCGGCTTGAGCACGTCGTGGCGCGCGCGGCCCAGCGCCGCCATCATGCGGTCCGAACCGATGGCGATAATGCGATCGGCGTCGTCCATGCGTATGGACGGCGCACCCAGCCGGCCTTCGGCGTAGGCGTCCATCGCCTGCACGATATTGCCGACGAAGCTGCGGTCCTGCGGCCGGGTGCGCCCGTTGGCCAGATCGAACCCCGGCTCCTCGTCGCAGCACCAGATGACCACGTCCGCAGCCGCCTCGATGTCGGCGACCTTGTAGCGATCGATCGCTTTCTTGTAGCCGGCGAAATAAAGCACTTTCGAGCCGGCGGCGCGCAAAGCCTGGCCGATCGAGAACAGCACCGCGTTGCCGAGGCCGCCCCCGGCGAGGATGACGGTCTCGTTTGCGGCGATGTGCGTCGGGGTGCCGGTCGGCCCCATCAGGACCACCGGCTCGCCGGGTTTGAGCAGAGCGCACAGATCGCTCGATCCGCCCATCTCCAGCACGATGGTCGATACCAGTCCCGCATTCGCATCGACCCAGGCGCCGGTGAGCGCGAGCCCCTCCATCTGCAGCCGCGTGCGTTCTTTCCCGGCGCCCACGATCGGGGCGAGGGTTTCGAAATTCTGCAGACGGAAGAACTGACCGGGACGAAATTTGCGCGCGGCCATGGGCGCCTTGATCATGACTTCGACGATGGTCGGGGTCAGCCGTTCGACACGGTGCACGCTCGCGCTCAACTCGCGTCGCAGCGCGGCGAAGAAAGCGGCATCGTCCAGCGGCGAACGCGGAGGATGCTGCGCCAGCACGCGCGACACCACAGGGTAGCCCTGCTTGGCCGAGCCCATCGCCTTGACCACGTTGCCGAAATACGAGGGGTGCAGATCGCCGAAAAAGCTGATGAAGCGGCCGTCTTGCAGCTGCGACAGCAGCACCCGGGCTTGCGCCGGTTTGGACAGGGAATGGTCCGGCTTCACCGGCGCGCCGTCTTCGCCGCAGGCGCGGAAATATTTCCCG
>JAKAIH010000403.1 GCA_021825225.1 Pseudomonadota bacterium | reverse complement strand
CGGAATCCAAAACCTCGTCGTCCCGTCGCAACCCACAGTGGCTACCGTCGCTGGGGCGTACGGCGGCTTGCCTGGGTACGGCATGGGTTTTGACCAGCCGACCATGGATGCTGTCGACGCACATATCCGTGCGATTCAGCAGCAACTCAAGAATGCGCCGATTCAATACGCGCCGCGCGCCGCCACGCCAGCTCCCGCGCCCCAGCGCGGACTGCCGGGTATCGGTGGTTCACCGGCCCCGATCACGAATGCGCCGAATACCGGCGTAGGCGTCGGTCAGAATCCGGGTATCGTCGGCGGCATCGAGCAAGGCGCCCAGGCTGCATGGAAGGGACTACAGGCCGATTACTACGGCGCGAAACAAGCTCTCGGCCGTGGCATCGGCCTGGGTATCGACACGACGCAGGCGCGCAACGACGCGCAAGCTGCGCAGACGCAGGCCGACCAAATCAACGCGCAGATTCACAACGAGAATGGCGTTGGCAGTTGGCTCGGGCGCGGCGTCCAAGTCGCCGGTTCTATGGCTGCGCCGCTCGGTGCGGGCGCGCTGGCGGCTGCTGCGCTTCCCGAAGGCGCGCTCGGCGCAGCGGGTATGTGGGGACTTCGCGCCCTCGCGGCTGGGGCAGCGAACGCCGGTCAAGGCGTCGCGCAAGCCGATACGGCGAACCAGAATGCCCCGCTGACGGGCGCGCAATACGCCGAGGGTTTGGCGGGCGGCGCGCTTCAAGGCGCTGCCAACGAGGCGCTTCCATTCGGCGGCGGATTGCCGACCAGCGTTATTCGCAAGTCCCTGGCCGAGAAAGGGATCGCCGGGCTGCTGTCGGCACCTGTCCGAAAAGAACTCACGACTGCCGCGCTCCGTGGCGCTCGCGAGGGCTCGATCATGGGCGGCATGGGAAGCGTCGGGTCGAATATCGCGCGCGGTAATTCGCCGACCGATAACCTGCTCCCGAGCATGGGCGCGGGCGCTCTGTTCGGTGCGGCTGCGAATCCGCTTGTCCATGCGCTACTCGGCCGCGCGCCTGCGCCGGTCGATACCGAGGCGCCGTCGACTGCGGCTGACGCCGTTGCAGCTCTTTCTCCCGAAGCACAAGCACAGCAAGCGCGGTTCAATGGGGGTGCCCAGGCGCCCATGCAAACTGCCGCAGGATTGCCGACGCTGAATCCGACTGAAACCCCATTCGATCAATTGCCGCCCGAAGTGCAGGCGCTTTTCAATACGCGCGCACAACAAACGGGTACTCCGATGCTGCCGGGGCCGACCAAAGCTCCGCAGCTACCGCTTTCGGGAACGCAGCTCGATCTGTTTGGTCAGCCCGCGTTTCCCCATGCGCCGCCCGAAGCCGCACCCGAGCCGATGGTGGGCGCTCCCGATTTCACTCAAGCGCCGGGGCAGCAACTGCTGTTTCCCCAGCATCTATTCGGCCAGCAATCGTCGTTGCCGTGGGGGTCGATGCCGTTCGGTAAACTCACCGACGAAACTCCGCGCGCTCCGCAAGCGCCGACCACGCCCGACGTTACTCAGCAGTCACTTCTCACGGATGCCGGAACCGTCCCGGTCAAGAATCTCACCGAGCATTTCGCGGCCAATCCGACCATTCAGGGTTTGCTTGATTTCGCGGATAAGGCTGGTGTCACCGGCCTTCACCCGGCTGATTCAGCCGCGCTCGAAGGCGCTTTGAAAGCCAAGACGGCGAATGCGCTCCTGACGAAGATCAAGTCCAAGGTATCCGGGGCAACCGACACGCTGCGCAAGCTCGTGGCCGATTACGCCGCCGCGAGTAAGGCGGCTCCCGATGTGGCTCGTGCCCAGCCGGCCGAAGCCGCCATGGAAAGCGAGGGCGCTCCCCTCCCAAAACCCTGACGGAATCGCCCGCTGCGCAGGGCGGTTCCGAGGCTACGGCGCAAACAGACCTGGGTATACAACCAGCTCCGGGGACGCCTTCGACCCCCGAAGTCGTTTCACAATCTGAAAACCTGCAGCAAGGGGCTCAGACGGCCGCAGGCGCCGAAAACGAGGTCGCTGGTGGGGTAGCCTCGACCGAGCCGGGATCGCCCGCTGTAGGCAGTCCTGGCGAGCCGGTTCCGACCCCCGGAGAATCCCCCGAAGCGGCCCAAACTCAAAGCGAGAATCCGGGGGTAATCCAGTCGGTTAAGCATGTCAACGATTTGCTCGGGCGATTCAACACGCTATCCCCCGAGGTCAAACAGTCGTTGGTGGGTAAGAACTACGCCCAAATCGCCGACGCGGCAAAGACCGCACCACCGCTGGAACAGCCCGCGCTGAATACGCTCGCCGGCCTCTTGAAGCCCAACAACGTTCGCTATCGTGCGGATACTGCGCGTCCCAGTATGGGGCCGCAGCTCAACGCAGCTTTGGACGAAGCTCGCGGCGAGGCTACTCAGCTCAAGAACCGCGCCCTCGGCGAAGATTTTCCGATGACGTTTGGCGATGTCGCACCGGGTACTGCGGGTCATACTGACCTGCAGAATATCACCATTGGCGCGCACGTTCTCGATCCCAAGCGGGTCGCCGCGCACGAAGTAGGCCACATCCTGCTGAATCGCCTTTCGTCGTCGGATCGTCGGCTCGTGGATATGTCGCTGACCGACGGATCGGCGCGCATGAAGGAACTCCAAACCTGGGCACAGAAACAGCCCAACAGTGAGCGCATTCTCCACGACATCAATACCAATCCCGAAGAACGCGCCGCGTATTACTTCGAGGCGAAGCGCATGGGCGACCTCAACCCTTCGGGGTTGTTCGGCCGCATCATGGACAAAATGAACCAGATGGTCGAGAAGATCGGGAACGTGTTCAAGGGACACGGATTCACCAATCTGGACGATTTGGTTCACGCTGCGTATGAAGGGAAGATGCCGACCGTCCTGCGCCGTTTCGACAACCCGACCGTTTTCAATCGGGCTGACACAGAGCCGCAGACATTCCACCAGCGGATTACTCAGGCCGAGGCTGCGCGTCAACTATTGATTCAAGAGTCCGAAAATCTGCCTAAGCAGAATTTCTTCCGCGCGTTCATGGATAGGCTCGGTGTGGGTACTGATTCGCTAAAAGCGATGGCCTCCATGGCGGCGAAACACGCTTCGCTGCGTCCCGTTCAAGACGCGATGCAGAGCGAGCATATGCTCAAAACAACTGCGATGTCGGACATCGTATCGAGGATCAAGGATTACGATGCGAAGAATCCCGACTGGCAGAAGGCTACCGAAGTTGCTCGCCGTTTGAATCTGGCTCGCCTGGGTGCCCCGGATACGGACGAAGCGAATGCTGCGCTCAAGGCGCATTACGGCATGTCGGATGCTGCCATTCGGCATTACCACGCCATTCGGGACGCCGCGAACGCCGCCATTGAAACTGACAAGAATGCCAGTATCTATCTGATCGACAGTGCCATGAGCCACGCGCTCGACGGCGTGGATCAAATTCGCGAGGAAATGGCGAAGCGCGGTTTGAGCGTCAGTGGGGCTGATGATTCGGCCGAAGGGTGGCTCAAGACCGGCCGAGAAACTGAGCGCGGCGGTTCCGAGGTTGCTCGGAAT
>JAKAIH010000402.1 GCA_021825225.1 Pseudomonadota bacterium | reverse complement strand
GCGGCAAGCCGGTGCGCTCGGGCCGCTGGCAGATCATGATCAACGGCGAGTCCTACAAGTGGATCGTGGCCGAGGCGGCGAAGAAGGCCCTGGGCATGGACAAGATCCAGGAGCGCGTGTTCATCGTGCGCCTGATCAACGACAAGAACGACCCGACCCGCATCGCGGGCGCGGCGGGCTTCTCGGTGCGCGAGCACAAACTCTACATCTACAAGTTCAAGGCCTGCATGCTCGCCGCCGGCGGCGCGGTCAACGTGTTCCGTCCGCGCTCGGTGGGCGAGGGCACCGGGCGCGCCTGGTTCCCGGTGTGGAACGCCGGCTCGACCTATTCGATGGCGGCCGAAGCCGGCGCCGAAATGACCATGATGGAAAACCGCTTCGTGCCGGCGCGCTTCAAGGACGGCTACGGCCCGGTGGGCGCCTGGTTCCTGCTGTTCAAGGCCAAGGTCATGAATGGCATGGGCGAGGACTACAACGCGCTGCGCGGCGACAGCATCAAGGACGAGAAGCGCTTCGGCAAGTACGGCCAGGGCGTGCCGGGCACCTGCTTGCGCAACCACATCATGCTCGAGGAGATGATCAACGGCCGCGGCCCGATCTTCATGGACACGCCGGCAGCGCTCGCAAAACTCGCCGAGAAAATGACGCCGAAGGAAATCAAGCACCTCGAAGCCGAGGCCTGGGAGGATTTCCTCGACATGACCATCAGCCAGTGCGGCATCTGGGCCGGCGAGAACATCGAACCGGATAAAACCATGTCGGAGATCATGCCGACCGAGCCCTACCTGCTCGGTTCGCACTCGGGCTGCGCCGGCCTGTGGGTGTCGGGTCCGACCGACCTGCCGGGCGTGCCCAAGGAATGGTCCTGGGGCTATCGCAGCATGACCACGGTGAAGGGGCTGTTCTCGGCCGGCGACGGCGTCGGCGCCTCGGGCCACAAATTCTCCTCGGGTTCGCACGCCGAAGGCCGCATCGCCGGCAAGGCAATGGTCAAGTACTGTCTCGACAACAAGGACTGGAAGCCCGAACTCGAGCGCAGCACGCAGGAGCTCGTCGACGAGATCTACAAGCCGGTGCGTACCTTCCTCGAGCACAAGGACTACACCACCGCGATCGACATCAATCCGCACTACATCACGCCCAAGATGCTGCAGTTCCGGCTGCAGAAGATCATGGACGAGTATGTGGCCGGCGTGGGGACCTACTATCGCACCAACAAGAAGCTGCTCGAGATCGCGGAATTCAAGCTCGAGATGCTGAAGGAAGACTCGCTCAAGATGCGCGCCAAGGACCTGCACGAGCTGCTGCGCGCCTGGGAGAACTACCACCGCATCATGTCCGCCGAGGCGCACATGAAGCACATCCAGTTCCGCGAGGAAACCCGCTATCCGGGCTTCTACTACCGCATGGACCACAACTACATCGACGACGAGAACTGGAAGTGCTTCAGCAATTCCCGCTATGACAAGCAAACGAAGAAGTGGACGCTGAAGAAAGTGCCGTACGTGCAAGTGATCAAGTAGGCAGTACGCGCTTCGCCTCTAGTCGGGCAGGGGGTCTGGGTATAATCTACCCAGACCCTCTTGTTTTTTTGGCCACACAATCGGACACCACCATGAGCATCGACATACGGCTCCCGCCGCCCGAACCCGGGCCGGAGCAGCCCGCGACCAAGCAATACAGCGATCCCAGCCCGGTCACCCCGGTCCAGCCGGTGCAGCTCGGGCCGGAGGACACGTTCCAGTTCAGCTGTCACAAGGGCATCGCCTGTTTCAACAAGTGCTGCCAGAACATCGACATCATGCTTGCGCCCTACGACATCCTGCGCCTGAAAAAGCGCTTAGGCTTGAGCTCGCGCGACTTCATCGACAACTTTACCCGCGATTATTCGATGGACGGCCACGGCATGCCGGGGCTGAAACTCGCGACCAAGGACGAGTCTCCGGCCTGCGTATTCCTCACGCCCGAGGGCTGCGGCGTGTACGCCGACCGGCCTTCGGCCTGCCGCTACTACGCGCTCGGCCTGCTGTCGATGCGCAAGAAGGATTCGCCCACCGACGAGGATTCGTATTTCGTGGTGAAAGAGGACCATTGCCTCGGCCACCAGGAGCCGAAGACGCAGACGGTGCGCGACTACCGCAAAGAGCAGGGGCTGGAGGACTACGACGCGCTCAATCGCGAGTGGCGCCAGATCGTGCTGAAAAAACGCTCCAGCGGCCCGACCATAGGCAAGCCCTCCGAGCGCAGCATGGAGCTGTTCTATCTTGCGAGCTACAATCTGGACGGCTTTCGCGAATTCATTTCGACCGCCAGTTTCGCCGAGCTGTTCGTGCTCGATCCTGCGGAAAAAGAGACGCTGCTGGCGAACGACGAGGCGCTGCTGCGCTTCGCTTTCCGCTTTCTCAAGCAGGCGCTGTTCGGGGAGATCACCATCCCGATACGGGCGGACGCGGCGGACAAGCGCCGCGAGCGCTATCGGCAAAGAGTGGAGCAGCTCGAGCGCGAAGCGGCGGAACGCAAGTCGATGGATCAGGACGCGCAGTACGAGAGCCTGAAGCACGAGAGACAAGACGACGAATGACCGACCTGCACGACGCCCGACGCCTGGACGCCGACCTCGACCGCATCGAAACCGAGCCCTACTACGAGCCGGTGGGCGCGGAGGTGGCGCTGTTCGAGGCCGCCTGGGCAAGCCGGGTGCCGGTGCTGCTCAAAGGCCCCACCGGCTGCGGCAAGACGCGTTTCGTCGAGCACATGGCCTGGCGCCTGGCGCGGCCTCTCGTGACGGTATCCTGCCACGACGACCTCACCGCCTCCGACCTGGTGGGGCGCTACCTGATCGTCGACAACGAAACCGTGTGGGTGGACGGGCCGCTCGCGCGCGCGGTGCGCTCGGGCAGCATCTGTTATCTCGACGAGATCGTCGAAGCGCGCAAGGACACCACTGTGGTGATCCATCCGCTCGCCGACAGCCGCCGCATCCTGCCGATGGAAAAGCGCGGCGAACTGCTGCGCGCGCCGGCGGAGTTCATGCTGGTCCTGTCCTACAACCCGGGCTATCAGAGCGTGCTGAAGGAACTGAAGCATTCGACGCGCCAGCGCTTCGTCGCGATCGAGTTCGACTACCCGCGCGCCGACCTGGAGGCGAAGATCGTGGTCGCCGAGACCGGCATCGACGCTTCCACGGCGGAGCGCCTGGTGAAGTTCGCCGCCATGACGCGCAACCTGAAGGGCAGCGGCCTGGACGAAGGCGCGAGCACGCGCCTGCTGGTGCACGCGGCGCAGCTGATGCAGCGCGGCGTCGCGCCGCCTGCCGCCTGCGCGGCGGCGATCTCGCTCGCCTTGAGCGACGATCCGGAAATGCTCGCCGCGATCGACGAGCTTGCGTCGGCGGTGTTCTAGATACGACGTATCGAATACTGTTGCGTGCGACGAACAGACCTGCGCGCTGCGCGCGCCAACCGTGTTTTCCGTACGGATGAAAGGCGCATCCGTACGGAAAACACGGTTATGGTAAGTACAAGACGCAGCGCCTTGGGTTTATACAAAATCGAAACTCCGCAGCCATG
>JAKAIH010000401.1 GCA_021825225.1 Pseudomonadota bacterium | reverse complement strand
GCTGCTGGTTTCCGGCGGTCACAGCATGCTGGTGAACGTGGCCGGCATCGGCCGTTACGCGCTGCTGGGCGACACGCTGGACGATGCCGCCGGCGAGGCCTTCGACAAGACCGCCATGCTGCTGGGCTTGCCTTATCCGGGCGGCCCCGCGCTGGCCGAACTGGCCACGCGGGGCCGGCGCGATGCGTTCGCCTTCACCCGCCCGCTGCTGGACCGTCCCGGTCTCGACTTCAGCTTCTCCGGCCTGAAAACCCAGGTGCTGCTGGCCTGGCAGCGCAGTGATCGCAGCGCCGGCGTGCGCGCCGACATCGCCGCCGGTTTCGAGGCGGCCATGGTGGAGACGCTGGTCGAAAAATGCCGCCGCGCGCTGCGCGCCGCGGACAGCACGCGGCTGGTGGTGGCCGGCGGCGTCGGCGCCAACCGGGCGTTGCGCGAGGCGCTGGCGCACAGCGGCGCGCTTGACGGATTCCGCAGCTGGTTTCCGCGCCCCGAGTTCTGCACCGACAACGGCGCCATGATCGCCCACGTCGGCGCGCTGCGACTGGCCGCCGGCCAGCAAGGCGATGCCGCCATCCGCATCCGTCCGCGCTGGCCGCTGGACAACCTCGAGGCTGTCGTCGCCTGAGCCTTGGCGCTACGCCGCGTTCACGATGCACCGGCGCGGACAATCGATGATCAGTTTGCGAAACCGGGCATCCTGTCGCTTGATTCGAAGCGACTACGCGCCGGCAAACGGATGCGGCAAAGCTGCGCCGCTTTTGTCGCGCCCAGCACTTGCGCGTTCGTCGTGGTGGTACATCCATCCATGTGCCGGGGCGGTTTCGCAAACCGCTCCGATATGCTTGTGCGCATGAGCCCGCCCCTGCGCGACCGCATTTATCTGCATGGCCTCGAAGTGCAGGGCGTGTACGTCCACGAGCGCGCCGCGCCGCGCCTGCTGCGCGTGGATCTCGAACTGGCCTGCGATACGCGTGCCGCCGCCGCCAGCGACGACCTGGCCCACACGTTCGACTATGACGCCATCGCGCAACACCTACGCCAACTTGCGGCCGGCATGCAGCCGGCGCTGCTGGAAACCCTGGCCGAGCGCATGAGCGAACTGCTAATGCGCGAGTTCGGCGCGCGCTGGCTGCGCCTGCGCCTGGACAAGCCCGGCGCGGTACCGGGCACGGCCAGCGTGGGCATCGTGATCGAGCGCGGCTTGCGTGCGGCCGAATGAGGACGCCCGACGGACGGCGTTATCTCGCTCCGCAGGAGTCGGACAGGGCCTGTCCTGAGCCTGTCGCCTGCGCCTGCCGAAGGGCCTGTCCTGAGCCTGCCGAAGGGCCTGCCCTGCGCCTGCCGAAGGGTGGCCGTAGGCCGGATGAGGAAATTTCTGTCCAATTTTTGTGTGTCGGATGAAGCCATGACCAGCTCGCCGCCAGCCGATGCCTCACGCGCGGTGGACATTCCGCTGCCCGCCCGCGCCTGGCTCAGCCTGGGCAGCAGCATCGAGCCCGAACGCAATCTCGACGCGGCGCTGGTGCAACTCGGCGCGCGCTTCGGCACATTGCGGGTTTCCAGCGCGTGGCGCGACGCGCCGGCGGGCTTCAACGGCCCGGACGTGGTGAACCTGGCCGTCGGCCTCGACAGCGATCTCGATCCTTGGGCGCTGCGCGACTGGCTGCACGCGCTGGAAGAACGGCTAGGCCGCGACCGTGCCGCGCCACGCCTGTCCAGTCACACGCTGGATGCCGACCTGGTGCTGTTTGGCGACTGCATTCTGGACGACCCCGCGTTGATCTTGCCGCGGCCCGACCTGCTGCAGCCCTGGGTGCTGGGTCCGCTGGCCGAGATCGCTCCCGACCTGCGCGATCCGCGCAGCGGACTGGCGTTGGCCGTGCTGTGGAACCGGCACTGCGCTTCCGGCACGTAGCGTTGCCAGCGGATGCACGCGCGGTGTTTGGCCGGACTGCTCTGTTCCGGTGCTCGCGACACACTGGATTGCGCGCCGCATCGTGCTGCTGCGCCGGACCTGAGACCCTTTCCCCAGGAAAAGAGCGCGTCCTGAGCCTGTCGAAAGGACCTGTCCTGAGCCTGTCGAAGGATGGCCCGCAGGCAGGAAGGGTTCGCCCTGCAGAGAGGCTGCGGCAAGCGCCGTACCCCAACCCGCTCCCTGCGGGAGAGATGCTTTCAGCGGCTGAACTTCGACGCGGAGCAGTACCCCGGATTGGGTAGCGCGAGCGCGGAATCGCCGGCGCGTGCCGTGCACACGAAAATTTCATGATGGTTACAAAAGACCCCATCTAATAACTACATTTAGATCACAGTGGCGCATGGCCACTGGTCGCGACGTAGCAGGGGCGTTAGGTTCGGGTTAAGACTGTGTGCTGGCGCACGGTCCTTAAAGCATGCCGCCACCACGGCTCGGTAAATTTTGAACCGCACCCTAAACATGGAGTTCCTCCCGATGAAGCCCATGCAACGTCATCTCTTGGCGACCGCGATCGTGGCCGCATTGTCCGCTTCGGCCTACGCCCTGCCCGTGCACGCGCAGGACACGCAGGGCACTACGCAGAAAGATAAGCATGCGAAAGAGCTGAAGAAGATCATCGTCACCGGCTCGCTGATTCCTACGGCCGAGATCAATACGGCGACCCCGACCATCACTATCACAGCGCAAGACATCAAGAGACAGGGCTTTACCACGCTTTATCAGGCGTTGCGCGCGCAACCGCTTGCTACCGGCGAAGTTCAAGGCAATAACCTTTCGGCCGGGTTCACACAAGGCGCGCAAACTATTTCACTTTTGGGGCTATCGCCAGATTTCACATTGATTTTGATCAATGGCCATCCGCTCGCCAGCTATCCTCTGCTGTATAACGGTGAGTCCAACATTAGCAATATTTCGAATATCCCGCTCGCGATGGTGAGTCGCGTAGACATCGTACCCGGCAATCAGTCGTCCATTTATGGCTCTGCTGCAATTGCTGGAGTAGTGAACATAATTCTCAAGCATCACGCTGAAGGCACCACATTCAACTACCAGGCGGGAGGTTACTCTCAGGGCGGTGGCACATCACAAAAGGTTTCGTTGGTGGGAGGCTACAGTACGAATAGATTCAATATGGTATATGGCCTGACTTATCTGCAGCGCCAACCAATCTATCAATTTCAACGCAGTTACGCCGCGAGCACTTTTGACAGCCCAAATCCACAATTGGCCACCGAACAGTCCGTGACATATGGAATTTTCGACTACGGTCCGCTGTTTCAAGGCAACAGCTATGTTGACCCCAATAACTTTGGCGCCAATCCATGTGCCAATATTGCTGCTCAGTACGGCGGTACTACGGGGCGCGGAGCAACGCTGACTCCGGTCAAAGGCCAGCCTGGACAGTACGTGAGCAATGGTTACGCATGTGGCAGCCCATATGCTCCCGGCTACAATACAGTGTCGAATAAAGTGAAAGAGGGAAGTGCATATCTGAACGGGTCATTTCGTATCAATCGAGATGCCGAGCTCTACGGAAACTTGCTCCTCGATATTTATTCCCAAAACTACGGAGTGGGACCATTCTATAGCTTTT
>JAKAIH010000400.1 GCA_021825225.1 Pseudomonadota bacterium | reverse complement strand
GCCAACTCCGCCAGTTCACGCTCGAATATCTGGTCGAACGCGATGCCGAAGCGCTTTTCGACTGCGCGCTTGTCCAGATGGAAATTGCACATGAGTTGCGTAATGACGTAGCGGCGCAGCTGGTCGTCGGCGCTCAGCCGGTAACCCTTCTCGATCGGCAGCGAGCCCTGGTCGAGCGCATCGTAGTAGCGCGGCAGTTTCTTCTGGTTCTGCGCGTAGGCCCCGGCCACATCGCCGATCGCGGACACGCCCACGCCGATCATGTCCGGCGCTGACTTGACTGTATACCCCATGAAATTGCGCGACAGCGTGCGCGTCTCGACCGCCCGCGCCAGCTCGTCCTCGGGCACGGCGAAATGGTCCATCCCGATCGGGCGGTATCCGGCCTGCAGGAAGGCGTCGCGCGCGAGGCAGAACAGATCGAGTTTTTGCTCGCCCGAGGGCAGCATGGCCGGATCGAAACCCTTCTGCTGGGTGCGCAACCACGGCACGTGGGCATAGGAGTAGACGGCGACGCGATCCGCGCGCAACTCGATCACGGCAGCCAGCGTCTTCGCAAAGGTCTCCGGCTTTTGCAGCGGCAAGCCGTAGATGAGATCGATATTGATCGACCCGAAACCTGCGCTGCGGCTGTACGCGAACAGTTCGCGCGTCTGCTGCTCCGTCTGGTTGCGGTTGATGATCGCCTGAACTTCCGGATCGAAATCCTGCACCCCCATCGACAGGCGGTTGAAGCCCAGCGCGCGCAGCAGATCGATCTGTTCGCGGCTGGTGACGCGGGGATCGACCTCGATCGCCGCCTCCGCATCCGGCAGAATGTCGAAGCACTCGCTCACGACCTGCTGCAGCGCGCGCATCTCCTCGAGCCGCAGATAGGTCGGCGTGCCTCCGCCCCAGTGGTACTGCACCACCTTGCGCCGGCGCTTGAGGCGCCGTGCCACTTCGCGGATTTCGCGCTGCAGGTAAGTCAGGTATTTCTCCGAAACCGATCGATGCTGGGTGATGACGACGTTGCAGCCGCAGAAGGTGCAGCGATGCTCGCAGAACGGCAGGTGCACATAGAGCGAGAGCGGTTCGTCCGCGCGCGCCGCCGCCTGTTCGAGCGAGTCGAAGTAGGCGGACGCGTCATAGCCGGGGTTGAACTCTACCGCGGTCGGATACGAGGTATAGCGCGGCCCCGGCCGGTCATATTTGCGCAGCAGGTCGGGTGTGACCCTAATGGAAGGCGACAACGGTTGCGACATGGGATTCCTTGTGTTGCGGCGGCCGATCGATGTCCCTCGGGCCGGATGAAGGCGGGCCGGGCCAAGCCGGCGTCGGATGAGAACCATTGTCATCGCATCGCGAGCCAGCGTCAAGTACCGGCGCGCGCAGCGCCGCATAGCGATTCCGGCCGCCTGCTGGCGGCCGCTGCCCTCGCGCCGCGAATCCACCGCCGTCCGGACAGTGTATCCTAGGACATGAAGCGCTTTCCGGTTCTGCGGACCTGAAGCAAGCGGACGCAGGCGGCGATGCGCGAACTGCCGGAGCAATCGATTCCGCGCTACGACGATGACACTTATTGAATGGCTTCCGCCGCAAGGCGTAAAAATCTTCCTCGTCCTGTTCCTGTCGTTTCTGATCGGCCTGGAACGCGAGGAGCGCAAGGCCGGCGACGAGCATTATGTATTCGGCGGCGTGCGCACCTTCCCTCTGATCGGGCTGATCGGCTATTCCATGGCCACCCTGTCCCGGCCGGACATCCTGCCGCAGGCGCTGGGATTGCTGGCGGTCGCGGGATTCCTCTGGCTGTCCTATTGGCACAAGCTCACCTCGTCGCCGCAGGCGGGCATCACCTCGGAGATGTCCGCGCTCACCACCTATATGGTGGGCGCACTGATCGCGCATGAGCAGTTCTGGATCGCGACCTCGATCAGCGTGGCGAGCATCATGCTGCTCGAACTGAAGGCCTTTCTCGAGGGCATGGCGAAGCGCATCGGTCCGGAGGACATTCTCACCTTCACCAAGTTCCTGCTGCTGACGGCGATCATCCTGCCGATATTGCCGAATGAGGAATTTACCGAATACCAACTCAACCCGTTCAAGACCTGGCTGGTGGTAGTCGCCGTCAGCGGAATTTCCTACGGCAGCTATGTGCTGCTGCGGCTGACCAAAGCGCAAGGCGGGGTAATCCTCGCGGCGATCCTCGGCGGGGCGTATTCGTCCACGCTCACCACGGTGGCCCTGGCAAAGCGCGCCTCGCGCAAGGAGCATCCCCATCTTTTCTCCGGCGCGATCCTGATCTCTTCGGGCGTGATGTACCTGCGCCTGGCGATCTTGCTGGGTCTGTTCAACCGCGAACTGATGCTGCGGCTGACCCCGTCCTTTGTGGTGCTGGCCGCTGTCGCCATTTGTGCCGGCTGGCTCTGGTCGCGCAAAGGAGACGTCAAGTATGCGGCCCTAAAGCGGGATTACGAACCGGAAAATCCGCTGGAGTTCAGCGCCGCCTTTCTGTTTGCCGGATTGTTCGTGGTCCTGCTGATCGTGACGCATCTCGTCGTCGTCTACCTCGGCGCAACCGGAATCTACGCGCTTGCCGCAATCATGGGTGTGACCGACGTCGATCCGTTCATCATGGGCCTGACGCAGGCGGCGCCCGCGCTTACCCCGCTGCCGCTCGCCTCGTCCGGCATACTCATCGCCGCGGCGAGCAATAATGTCGCGAAAGGAATCTATGCCTACGTCCTGGCGCCGCGGCAGACCGGCGTGCAGAGCCTCGTCTCGCTGCTCTGCCTGGCGGTGCTGGGACTTGTCCCGATGATTTTCCTGTAAGTCCGCCGCCGGGATCTTCAGGAGATATCGCCATGTCCGAACAGCCCGTCGTATTGATCAGCGGTTGTTCCAGCGGCATCGGCGCCGCGCTGGCCGAGGAATTCCACGCGCGCGGCCATAAAGTCTATGCGACCGCGCGAAGGCCCGAGTCGCTCTGGGCGCTGGCCGAACGCGGCCTGCGCACCTTGGCCCTGGATGTGACCGATGGCGACAGCATTGCCGCCGCGGCGGCGCTTGTGACGCAGGAGACCGGCCGGCTGGACATGCTGGTCAACAACGCCGGCTACGGACTTTACGGCGCGGTGGTGGACCTCTCCGCGGACGAATTGCGCCGCCAGCTCGACACCAATGTCATCGCGCCGGTGCAGATGGCGCGCGCCTTCCTGCCGCTGATGTTGCCGCACAAGCGCGGCCGCATCGTCAACGTCGGCAGCGTTTCGGGCGTGCTCACCACGCCATTCGCCGGCGCCTATTGCGCGAGCAAAGCGGCCCTGCACGCGCTCTCCGATGCGATGCGCATGGAACTCGCGCCCTTCGGCATCGAGGTCGTCACCGTCCAGCCCGGCGCCGTCACTTCCAACATCGGCGCCACCGGCAGCAGCAACGCAGCGCTGCCGGCCGATTCCATGTTCGCGCCGCTGGCGGCGAGCATCCGCGACCGCGCGCAAATTTCGCAGCAGGGCGCCATGCCTGCACGCGACTTCGCGCGGCAGGTGGTGACGGCGGTACTCGCCGGCGCGGCACCGGTGGTGGTGCGCGGCGGC
>JAKAIH010000399.1 GCA_021825225.1 Pseudomonadota bacterium | reverse complement strand
CTTTACCCTGATTGAATTGATGATCGTGGTAGCGATTATCGGTATTCTGGCGGCGGTGGCATTGCCGGCTTATCAGGATTACACCGTTCGTGCCAAAGTGTCGGAACTGATGCTCGCGGCGAGTGGTGTGCGTACGGCGATTTCAGAAAAATTCCAGACGGATCCGACCAACACCGCTTGCGCCGGTGGCGGGGCGACCATACCGGTCGTAGGCAAGGTCTCGGCGGCTACGGTTACCGATGCCGGCTTGGTCACCGTCTACGGTACGACGACCTCAACCAGCGTGGGCCAGTCGGTGACGATCACCATGACGCCGACCTACAGCACCGCTACGGGCACCATTACCTGGTCCTGCCAGGGTTCTCCGTCGAAGTATCTGCCCGCGACCTGCCGTTAAGCGTCCGGGTAGTTTCGAAAGCCCCCTCTATAGAGGGGGTTTTCATTGGCGGGTCAAGACCCGATGATTGACCAAAAAATGGTCTGAATGTGACGTTCTTGGGCACATGGTGCCCATCTTTTCCAGGACCAAGGACAGGTATGCTCCACACGCTTTCCATCTACCTGAGTTAATGAAATTGGTCCAGGCAAGGCTTCGGCATATTGTTTGCTTGGTAAGCGGGCACAGCGGTAAGTCGCCGCTGCAACTTTTTGGGGGGTTGGGTATGAAAGCAATCCAAAAGGGTTTTACCCTGATCGAGTTGATGATCGTGGTGGCGATTATCGGTATTCTGGCGGCGGTGGCATTGCCGGCTTATCAGGATTACACCGTTCGTGCCAAAGTGTCGGAACTGATGCTGGCGGCGAGCGGCGTACGCACTGCGATTTCAGAAAAATTCCAATCGGATCCGACCAACACCGCTTGCGCCGGTGGCGGGGCGACCATACCGGTCGTAGGCAAGGTTTCGGCGGCCACGGTGACCGACGCCGGCGTGGTCACGGTCTACGGGACGACGACCTCGACCAGCGTGGGCCAGTCGGTGACCGTCACCGTCACTCCGACCTACAGTACCGCAACAGGCACGATTACCTGGTCCTGTATCGGTTCGCCGTCGAAATACATGCCTGCAACCTGCCGTTAATGCCGTTAAGGATCCATCGCGACATGAGGGGATGCCCCCTTGTAGCGCCGTAAGCCGAAAGCGGTTTGCGCCAATCACGAATGGATTTCCAGGCGAACTGGCGGTCCCGAAAGCCCCTCTGCGGAGGGGCTCTTCGTTTCGGCCGACGGCAGGTCAGCGCATCGGCGGCAAACCCCGCTCTCGGCTTACGCCGCTTGCGTGTTTCCGCTATCCTTGAGCGCCCAGAGTCCTGTCCGCGCCGCAGACCGGCCGCCGGGCCCAGGTAAACCATGAAGATGCTGTTCAAGTCGCTGCTGCGCAATATCGGGCGTGCGTCGCCAAAGACGCCATTGCCGGCGCAAACGGCAGAGGAGCTGATGACCGAGGCTCGGGCCCGCTTCGATGCCAACGACCTGGTCAGGGCGCAACTGCTGTTCGAAGAGGTGCTCGAACTTGATCCCGGTCATGCGGACGCCCTGCATTTCCTCGGGCTGACCGGGGATCGCGTGCGCGACCTCGGATTTGCGATGGAGTATTTCGAGCGCTCGATCCAGGCCCGCCCGGGCGACGCGGTGTTCCACAACAATCTTGGAAGCGCCCTGATCAAGGCCGGGCGTACCGAAGAGGCAGCCGCAGTGTTCCGCAAGGCCCTGGAACTCGACCCCAATCTGAACATCGCCCATATCAATCTGATATTTGCAATGGTCTTGCTCGAAAGCGCGCGGCCGGAGGACGTATATGCCGAACACGTCGCGTGGGCGCAAATACACGCCGACCCGCTGCTGGCGCAGGCACGGCCTCATGACAATTCGCGCGAACCGGAACGGCGCCTGCGGATCGGCTACGTCTCGGCCGATTTCCGCCAGCACGCTTTGAGTTATTTCATCGAGCCTGCCCTGGAGCAACACGATCGCTCCGGGTTCGAAGTATTCTGCTATCGTTCCGGCCGCATCGTCGACGAGGTCACCGAGCGTCTGGCGCGACATGCGGATCAGTGGCGTGAGATCGCCGATCTGGACGATGCGCAGGCGGCCGAGCTGATACGCGGCGACCGCATCGATGTTCTGATCGACCTGTCCGGTCATTTGCGCGACAACCGCCTGATGGTATTCGCGCGCAAACCGGCTCCGATCCAGTTGACCTATCTTGCCTATCCCAACACCACCGGCATGGCTGCGATGGATTACCGCATCACCGACGCAGTGTGCGATCCGCCCGGCATGACCGAGCGTTACTATCGTGAAACGCTGATACGCCTGCCGCGATGCATGTGGTGCTATCGGCCGCACGCGGACATGCCGGCCGTATCGGCATGCCCGGCGCAGGAGACCGGTAGCGTGACCTTTGCCTCCATGAACGGGGCCAACAAGGTGACCGAGCGCATGCTGTCCCTGTGGGCGCGCATACTGCGGGAGATCCCGGATGCGCGCATTGTGCTCACGACCGTGCCCGAGCAGGGGCGTGCGCGCATCCGCAGCGCGTTGACGCAGGCCGGAGTCGAGGAAGCGCGCATCAGCATGCACGATTTCCTGCCGACCAGGGACTTCTGGGCACTCTACGCCGGAATCGATATCCTGCTCGACACCTTCCCGATGAACGGCGGCACCACCACCTGCGAGGCGCTCTGGCTGGGTGTACCTGTGGTCACCCGCAGTGGCGACATATTCCAGGCGCGCGCGGGGCTCAGCATACTGGGCAGCGTGGGATTGGGCGAACTGGCCGCAGGCAGCGACGACGAGTATGTGCGCCTCGCGGTCGAGCTGGCGCGCGACAGCGCGCGCCTCGCGGCCCTGCGCTCCGGCTTGCGCGAGCGCATGCGCGCGTCGCCGCTTACCGACGCCCGCGGCTATGCGCGCGCGCTCGAGGCTGTCTACCGCGACATATGGCGCGCATGGTGCGCTCGACCGCAGCACTGAGCGCGCCGGGCGGCGCGCGGCCAGGCCGATGCTAGCGCGCATGCTGGCGGGGCTGCTGCCGCCGCGCACAGGATCCGCGGCCGGCCTCTATCGCCGCGCCACGGCGGCGCGCGCGCGCGGCGACTGGGCGCAGGCTGCAGACTGCTATCGGCGCGCGCTCGCGCTGCAGCCCGATCATGCCGATGCCCACAACGACCTCGGAGTCGCGCTGTGCGCACTGAAGGATTATGCCGGTGCGCGCGCCGCATTCGCGCAGGCGCTGGAGTTGAGCGGCGAATTCGTTCAGGCGCGGGTGAACCTGGGGCAGCTGTTGCAAGCCGAGTATCGCGACTACCGCCAGGCAGCCGAGCACTACCGCTTGGCCCTGGCGGCCGATCCCCGGCAGATCCAGGCGAGGAACAACCTCGCGCTGACGCTGTACGAGCGCGGACTGGTCGAGGACGCGATCGCCTGCCTGCGCGAGACGCAGCGGCTCGCGCCCGGCGATGCCCAGGCGCATCAGTTCATGCTGTTCATGTCGAACGCGCTGCCGCAACGCGATGCGCAACTGTGGTATGCCGAGCATTGCCTGTGGGGACGGCGGCACGCGGACGGGTTGCCGCAGTAT
>JAKAIH010000398.1 GCA_021825225.1 Pseudomonadota bacterium | reverse complement strand
AATCCTGCGCTGCCGAATCCTCGTCGCCCAGCACGCCGGGCAACTGCCGCACCACCGCGTCGATCAGCACCATCGCCGCCAACTCACCGCCGGAAAGCACGTAGTCGCCGATCGATATCTCGTCGTCGACCGCGCGCCGGATCAAGCGCTCGTCCACGCTCTCATAGCGCCCGCACAACAATACCGCACCGGGCCCCTTTGCCAACTCCATCACTTTGCCGTGATCGAGCACCCTGCCTTGCGGCGAAAGGTATATCACCCTGCGCCCACCACCCGCCACGCGCGCCTTGGCCGCGCTTAGCGCCTGCTCCAAGGGCTCGGCCAGCATCACCATGCCGGGGCCGCCGCCGTAGGGCCGGTCGTCCACCGTGCGGTAGTTGTCGCTGGTGAAGTCGCGCGGATTCCACAACTCCAGATCGTAGTGCGCCGCCTTCAGCGCACGCCCGGTGATACCCGATTCAGTGAGCGCCGCAAACATCTGCGGAAACAGCGTCACGCAATCGAAGTGGATCACCAGTCCAGCTCCCACTCCACGCGGATGCGGCCCTGGGCCATATCCACCTGGCGCACCACCTGCTCCACGAAAGGCAGCAGTCGCGCGGTTGCGCCAGCCACGACGCGCATCACCGGATGCGCGCCATGTTCGAAGAGTTCGGCAACGACGCCCAACTCCTCGTCCTTCACGTTCACCACTTTCAGGCCGACCAGGTCGGCCCAGTAAAACTCGTTGTTCGCGTTCTGCGGCAGCGCCTCGCGCTCGACCGCAATTTCACTGCCCTTCAGCGCCAATGCCGCATCGCGCTCCACGCAGCCCTCCAAGCGCGCCACCAGGCTTGCTCCATGCTGCAGTACGCACTCGGCGACTTTCAATTCGCGCCAGTCGCCATTCCTGCCCACCCACCACGCGGGGTAGGCCTTGAGGCTGTCCGGTGCTGCGCTGTAAGGCTCTATCCTGACCCAGCCCTTGACGCCGTACGGGGCGACGACGCGCCCCATCACGATCAGCCGCGCAGCTTGCTTACCCTGCTGCGGCAGCGGCGGTACCGGCGACTTTCTTGCCAAACTGCTTGACCAGCCTGGCCACCGTGGGCGAGAGCTGTGCGCCCTTGCCTTGCCAGAACGTCAGGCGATCCATGGCGACACGCAGGTTCTCGCGGCCTTCGGGCGCCTTCGGATCGTAGAATCCGACGCGCTCGATGAACTTGCCGCCTGCGGCGCGGCGCGAGTCCGCCACGACCATGTTGTAGAAAGGGCGTTTATGTGCGCCACCGCGGGCGAGGCGAATCACAACCATGTTCTTGTCCCGAAACTCAAAAAAGAGCGCGATTCTACGATGATTGGGTGCCCGTTGGCAAGGGTTTTGTGCGGGCGGATTCAGCGTCGCTGGGACAGATAGTTGAAAACATTCAATGCACTAGCCTTGATTCCGGGCTGGCCCCGAAATAATTCCCGGCCGCCTCGGAGTTGCGAAACACGCACCGCATTCCGTTGGCGCCCGAGTTGCCGCGCGAGCGCATTGCCTGAGTTGCGCGCCTGTGTTTCCATATGAACTTTTGTCAACACGGAAACCAACACCCATGATCGAAATGCACACTGGCCGGCCGCCGACACTTGCTCCGCGTGGCATGGTTTCCTGTCCGCACGCGCTCGCATCCGAAGCCGGCGTCGAAATTCTGAAAGCAGGCGGCTCGGCGGTGGATGCAGCGATCGCCGCCAGCGCCGCCTTGAGCGTGATCTATCCGCATATGACCGGTCTGGGCGGAGACGCATTCTGGCTGATCTACGATGCCAGGCAAAAGCGCGTGCGCTACCTCGACGGCGCCGGCTGCGCCGCCGCCAGCGCCTCGATCGAGGCCTTCCGTGCGCGCGGCATGGAGGAAATTCCGTTCCGCGGCGTCCTGCCCGCAACGCTTACCGTGCCGGGCGCGGTGGCGAGCTGGTGCGAAGCGCATGCGCAGCACGGCCGCCTGCCGCTCGCGCGTGATCTTGCGGCGGCGGCGGGCTATGCGCGCGAGGGTTTCCCGGTGACGGAGCGCCTCGCCAACTGGATCGCCGCGACCGCAGCGGAGTTGGCGCAGAACAAGGAAGCCGCCGCGATTTTTCTGAAGGGCGGCAAGGCGCCGCGCGCGGGGCAGAGCCTGGTCAACGCCGATCTCGCGCGCTCCATCGAAGCCGTCGGCGCCGGCGGGCGCGAAGCCTATTACGAAGGGGACATATCCAAGGAGCTCGCGCGCTATGCGGCAGCGAACGGCGGCTTTTTTGCCGAAGCGGACTTTCGCGCACAGCGCGCGCAATGGCGCGAACCGATATTTACCGATTATCGCGGCGTCAGACTGTACCAGACGCCGCCGCCGACTCAGGGGATCTCGGTGCTGCAGATGCTGAATCTGCTCGAGCCCCACGAGCTTGGGTCGATGGACTACCTGGGCGCGGATCTGGTGCATTTAATGGTGCAGGCGAAGCAGCTTGCCTACCATGACCGCGACCGCTGGGTCGCCGATCCTGCTTTTGCCGACGTCCCGGTCGAGCGCCTGCTGTCGCGCGCCTACGCCGAGGAGCGGCGGACGCTGATCGATCCGGCGCGCGCACTGCCATGGGACAAGGTGCCGTCCTACGGCAGCCTCGCCGGCGATACCGTGTACATCGGCGCCGTCGATGCCGAGGGCAATGCCGCATCGCTGATCCACAGCCTCTATGGCGTGTTCGGTTCCGGCGTGGTCGCGGGCAGGAGCGGCATCGTGCTGCAGAATCGCGGCGCCTATTTCTCGCTGGATCCAGCGCATCCGAACCGCCTCGCCCCGGGCAAGCGGCCGCTGCACACGCTGATTGCATCGCTTGCGTTTCGCAACGACCAACTGTGGCAGGTTTTCGGCTGCATGGGTGCGGACGGCCAGCCGCAGATTCAGCTCCAAGCCTACGTCGCGATGATCGACTTCGGCCTGAACGTGCAGCAGGCGATCGAATCGCCGCGCTGGCTCTCCGGCCGCTTCGCCCTGGGCGAACCGCGCGACCTCCTCAACATCGAAGGGCGGTATGCGGAAGACACCTTGAAGGAACTCGAGCGCAGGGGCCATGTGCTCAAGCGCTGGGGCGCATGGAACGAGCTCGCTGGCCATGCGCACGGCATTACCATCGATCCTGTCAGCGGCACGCGCTGGGGAGGTTCAGACCCGAGAAGCGATGGGGCGGCGATAGGGTACTAGCCCGTTACAGCTCAAAGCATCTGCGCACGTCAGCCGATGAGGGTGTGCAAACATTGCGCGCTCTGCGCGCCAACCGTGGATTTGGTACGGATGAAAAGCATATCCGTACCAAATCCACGGTTATGGATAAAACCAATGTTGGCAGGAGTTTTTATCCGAGATCGTCGATTGCGCACGGATACGCTTTTCATCCGTGCGCAATCGACGATCCGCGCGGACGGGGCGCCGTCCGCGCAAGTTCAAAGGCAACAACTGCCATAGCGCTAGCGCATGCCGGGTATCATCCCCTTCATCCCGCGCATCATTTTCGCCATTCCGCCCTTCTGCATCTGCTTCATCATTTTCTGCATCTGCTCGAACTGGTTCAGCAGGCGGTTGATCT